>CAZNWW010000580.1:0-3245 GCA_964576155.1 uncultured Myxococcales bacterium
GTCCTCGTCGTCGCAGGGGGCCGCGTTGTTCGAGTATGTGCAGCCGTCCACCAGTTCGCAGGAGTCATCGGTGCAGGGGTCTCCGTCATCGCAAGCGACCATCTCCTGGGGGACACACCAGCCGCCCGCGCAATGATCTCCCGAGGTGCACGCGTTGCCGTCGTCGCAGTCCCCGGCGACCGGGGAGAACTGGCAGCCGACGCCGTCGACGCAGGCATTCGAGGTGCACGGGTTCCCGTCGTCGCAGACCATTGCCTGACCGCTGAGACAGGATCCCAGGTTGCAGATATCGCCGATGGTGCAGAAGTCTCCGTCGTCGCAGGGCGCATTGTTGAGGGCGTGAACACAACCGGTGTCGGGGTTGCAGGTGTCGTCCGTGCAGGGATCATCGTCGTCACATAGACCTGTGACTGGCACGTTCAGGCAGCCCTCCTCGGGATGACACGAGTCGACGGTGCAGGAGATGTCGTCGTCGCAATCCGCAGCCTTCGACACGTACTCGCAGCCCAGGACCGGGTCGCACGAGTCGTCGGTGCACAGGTTTCCGTCGTCGCAATCCACTGGTCCGCCGGGCTGGCACGCGCCCAGGCTGCAGGTGTCCCCCGTCGTGCAGACGTTCCCATCATCACATGGGGCCACAGAATTGACGAACACGCATCCACCGGCCAGATCGCAGGAGTCGTCGGTGCACGGGTTATCATCGTCGCAGACGACCGTGGCCTCAGGGACACACCAACCGGACTCGCAATGGTCTCCGGTGGTGCATGCGTTGCCGTCGTCGCAGTCGAGAGCGAGCGCGGTGTACTGGCAACCCACGCCGTTGACGCATTCGTCGGCGGTGCATGTGTTGCCATCGTCGCACGACATGAGCTGTCCCGAAACACAGGCCCCCTGACTGCACACGTCGCCGACGGTGCAGGCATCCCCGTCATCGCAAGGGGAGGTGTTGATGATGTTGATGCAGCCGCTGTCAGGCGCGCACGTGTCGTCGGTGCAGGAATTCCCGTCATTGCAGTTGGCCGCTGGTCCGGACACGCAGGCGCCGACGTTGCAGATGTCCCCTGCCGTGCATGCGTTCCCGTCCTCACAGGGTCCACCCCCGTTGGTTGGGATCTCTACGCACTCCCCCGTGTCCGGCTGGCAGATCTGATCGTAGCAATGCTGATCGACGCCCTCGGACTCGGGGCAGGTCACTGCGCTGCCAGGGATCTCCAGGCATTGGAACGGAGACTCGGCCTTGCTGCAGTACCACTGGCCCACGCAGAGGTCGCCGCCGACCAGGGCCAGACAGTCCGCGTCCTCCTGGCAATCGCACGCGCCCGGCAGGCCGACGCAGGTCCCCGCCAGGCAGCTGTCGCCCACGGAGCATGGATCCCCATCGTTGCAGGGATCCGTGGTGTATTCGTACTGACAGCCAAGCTCCGAATCGCAGGTATCCACGGTGCATCCGTTCCCGTCGTCACAGCTCAGCGGCGCACCCACGCAGGCGCCGACGTCGCAGTGATCCCCGATGGTGCACGCGTCCCCGTCGAGGCATTCGCCGCCGGTAGCCGCGGTGTGGACACACCAACCCGCGCCGTCGCAGAGATCATCGGTGCACGCGTTGCCGTCGTCGCAGTCCACCTCGTCGATGTCCCCGTCGCAGTCATCGTCCTCGCCGTTGCAGATCTCCAAACCGGGGGTTGACGCGTCGCAGGGGGTCAGGCCTGCCTCGGTGCAGGATCGGATCCCCTGACAAGTACCGTGCTCGTTCTCGTCATCGCAGAGGGCCTCTGCGCCCGTCGCCGTCGCGTACGCGGTGCAGGGGCAGGCACCGGTCTCGTGGACACATTGCGCGGTCAGGAGGCCTTCGACCGTGGCGACCTGTTCGCAGGTGGTCCCGGCGGGACAGTCATCCTCGGCCGTGCAGACCGCGCCGCAGAAATGCCCGGCGGGCCCGTAGTCGATACACGAAGATCCCGGACCGGCCAGATCGCTGCACCCGACATCAGCAACGCAAGGCAGGCAGAGAGCGGGGTAGAGGCTCGCGCAGATGAACACCACGTCGGGCTCTGCCTGGGCCACCTGCCGGCACTCGAAGCCCGCAGGGCATTCCTCTATGCAGAGATCGGAGCAGATCTGCTCGCCCATGTGGAGCACGCAGTAGCCGCTGGGGCAGTCCGCACCGGTCTCGCAAGGGTCGCCGAAGCACCCTGTCCCGGGCTCACAGGGCGACGCCTCATCGAAGACCGCGAGATCTTCCGTCGGGGTATCCGGTGGGATGTCCCCGGTCAGATCCGGCGCAATAGTATCCAAGTGGGTGGCGTCGGGCTCGACGGACGAGTCGGCCGCGTCCCCGGACGCGCTCGTATCTATCCCCACGGACTCTGCGGGCGGAGAGCAGGCTGTGAACATCAACAAGGAGAGCAGGACGAGGATACGTACAGACATGGGATTCTCCCTCAGTTTCAGTCTTCGTGAAGCGTGTGAACCGATGAGATCGGGCTATAGAACTGGGAGTCGCCGGTGCCGCCCTGCGACGAGTAGATGCTCCCGCCCTCGCGATAACCATACCCGTCGTGGGACGTGTAGCGCCCCACACCCCAGTCGAAATAGGCCCCGTTGATGTTGCCCGAACCAGCCGCTGTGTAGGTCCCGACAATGGCCCCGTCCTCGGCGTAGACCCGATATCCGAGGCCGCTGGACCCCTGCGCGTGCGTCGCAAAGTAGTAGTACTTCCCATCCCAGGCGAAGGTCCCGCAGTAGCAGCCTGTGGTGCATGCGGCGGTGGAGGGGATCGGGGACTCCAGGGTGACGGTCTTGACCAGCTCGAGCGCGCCGCTCCCGGTTGGGACTTCGTATCGCCGGATGGTGCTCGAGCCATCCGAGATCATCAACTCGGTCACCGATGAGGAGATCAGGTTGCAGGTCCCGTTGTAGCCGTCGGAGAGCTGCACGGTGATGGGTGGGCCGAGATTCCCGGTATCCGGATCCAGCGCAGCGAGGCGGATGTCCGCCGGGGTCGCAGGGGGCGAGCCGCCGCCGCCCGTCGTGGTGGTATACGCGGCCAGGTTGCGCCCGGGGATCTGAACCATGCGGACGTAATATCCGGTGCCGTTGTTCGGGTTGTGGGGGTAGCCCCCTGCGTTCGCCGGGTGATGCCAGTATCCCACGTAGTCATAGTCCCCGACGACGATGGTATTCGAGGGAAGGTGCCAGATGCCGTTGGTGAGGTTGTTCTCGTACCGGAAGGTCCGCTCGATGGT
>CAZNWW010000581.1:0-3233 GCA_964576155.1 uncultured Myxococcales bacterium
CTGTACATGTCGACCTCACTGGAAGATCTGCCTGGTCGGGGCGACTGGATTCGAACCAGCGACTTCGAGTACCCAAAACTCGTGCGCTACCAGGCTGCGCTACGCCCCGCAAACAACTGGCGTAGTATCAGGCAGGAATGACTGGAGATCAATAGGTCAGAAGTGAGCGGATCGGAACCGTCGGGAGTTGATCCCTCCCGGCGAGCTCCGTCAACTCCAGGACGAAGAGCGCCTCGACCACCTCACCCCCGAGATCCTGGACGAGGCGCACAGCGGCCCCCATGGTGCCGCCGGTGGCGAGGAGGTCGTCGACGAGGAGGACCTTCTGGCCAGGCTGAATGGCGTCCTCGTGTATCTCGATGGTGTCCTCGCCATACTCCAGCGAGTAGGAGAGGGCGCGGGTTTTCCACGGGAGCTTGCCCGGTTTACGGATCGGTACGAAGGGGAGGCCCATCTGCAGCGCCATCGCTGCGCCGAAGATGAAGCCCCGGGCCTCGACGCCGATGATGACGTCGGGCTCGTTACCGTACCAGGGGCCGCAGGCCTTCTCGATGCAGAGTCGGAACGCACCGGGGTCCTTGAGAAGGGGGGTGATGTCCTTGAACAGGATCCCGGGCTTCGGGAAGTCAGGGACATCCCGGATGTGATCCCGAAGATCGAGCTTCAAAGTATCGAGGCTCATTCGCTTACCTCCAAGGCGTTGTTGTTCGTCAGATCGAGGCGGGCCACGATGTCCTCTGCGAGTTTTCTCTCGTTCCCGGCGTACAGAGCCCATGTCAGGGGTGATACCGTCACGTATCCCTGTCCGATCCAATAGGTGTCCGAGTCACTTCCGCCCTTCATGTCCAGGTCCCAGCCGCCGAGCCAGAGGAACCGGTTGCCACGGGGATCGGTCCACTCCGAGGTCTGGTTGGCGAAGACCCGGGTCCCCAGGGAACATGCCCGAAAGCCCTGCGGCGGTCAGTTTTCAGCGTATGACGGGATGTTCACGTTGAGCATGGTGTCGTTGGGCAGGGGAGGGGCCTCACGTACGGCTCGCAGGATAGCCCGAACGGGCTCGAAGCAATGCTCGTGGTCGAACTTTCGGGTGGCCGCGAGGCTGAAAGACAGCGCCGGGACCTCGTTCATCAGCCCCTCGCGAGCCGCTGCCACGGTACCGGAGTAGATGGTGTCGTAGCCCAGATTCGGACCGTTGTTGATACCGGAGAGTACGAGATCAGGCTTCCTGTCCAGGATGTGGTGAATCGCCAGGAAGACGCAGTCGGAGGGGGTCCCGGCGATGGCCCAACGCCCCTCCCCGAGCTCTCTGCAGAGGACGGGGTGGTTGAGGGTCACCGCGTGGCTCATCGCGCTTTGATGCTCCAACGGCGCGACCACCACGACCTCGTCAAAGACCTCCCGGGCCGCGCGCTCGAGGACGGCGAGACCGGGGGCGTTATAGCCGTCGTCGTTCGAGATAAGGACGAACATGGGACCTCCTGGATGCGGAGTGTAGTGGAAAGGCCAGGGCCTGACTAGCGCGGCGGCCACTCCCACACAGGGTTCGAGTAGACCCCATCGTCTGCGTTGACGCGCCGCTTCCCCGAACCATCCGCGTTCATGATGTAGAGGTCCTTTCGTTTTGCGCGGGCGCTAGAGTAGATGATGTAGCGGCCGTCGGGGGAGAAGGACGGCTCCTCGTTGTCGCCCGGGCCATGAGTGAGGCGGCGGACCTGGTGGGTCTCGAGGTCGATGACGTCGATCTGGAATCCCCCACGGCGTGCGGTGTACGCAAGGTAGCGCCCGTTCGGGTGCCAGGCCGGGCTGGTGTTGTAGGTCCCGGCGACGGTCAGACGGCGTTTGTTCAGGCCGTTGGGATCCATGAGGTAGATCTGCGGACTGCCGGATCTATCGGAAACGAAGGCAATGGACTCTCCGTCGGGAGAGAAGCGCGGCGTCGTATCGATGGCGTGGTGGTAGGTGAGCCGCGCCAACCTTGCGCCGGAGGCGCCCTCGAGCGCGTAGATCTCAGGGTTATCATCCACGTTGAGGGTCAGCACAGCGACAGATCCGTCCGGGGACCATTGGATCCCCGTGGCCATGGGCGGATAATCAGCGAAGGGCGGATCGACGCCGTGGATGTAGACCAACGCCTGTCCGGACTTGAAGGACGTAAATGCGACGCGGCCGTCGGGGGTCCAAGTGGGCAGCACCGCCAGGCTGCCGTCTTGGGTGATCTGCCGTCCGGCATCCTGACCGAAGTCGAAGATCATGACCTCCTTCTTGCCCCAGCCGCCCTTTCGAACACATGTGAACCTGGTGCCGAGCAGCCCCGGCCGTCCAGTGAAGTGCTCGACCATGCGGTTTACCCAGTGAGTGATCACCTCGTCGAGGTCATCCCGGCGGTCGCTGAGCTGCAGGCCGAGGGACTGCACAGGCCGCGACGCCATGGTGTTCACCACTTCGAGACGGATGGTGACCGAGACCTCATCGAGGTCTATGACCCGACCCTGTATCCAATATGCCACGCCCCGCCTGGCCAGCTCACCGGGGGTGTCGAGTATGCGGCTCTCCCTGCGGTAGACCCGCGCGCGAAAGAACCCGGTAGCGTTGAGCTGGCGGACGAGGACCTCGCGGAAGCGCTTGATCACAGGCCCTGCCGTGCCGTCGGGAGTGAGATCCAGGATCCGCCCCACGCCCACATCGAACAGCGGGCCGGGATCCGGTGCAATGTCCGAGATGCATATTCCCCAGAGGCAGTGATGTCCCTCGGGGCAGCTTTCATTCGAGAGGCAGAAGAGCGCCGGGGCGGCGCGCGCCGGCGCAGCGACAGTCAGAAGTGCTGCGAAGACACTAACCCACACCGGCAACCGAACTGACATCAGTTGAGCTTTCTACCTTCCAGCCTGAGCAGGACGCCCCGGCGGTTGATCAGGTCCAACATCTCAGGAGGAGGCGGGGGCAGGTTCTTGGAGCCACCCTCCGATGGTACGTACCTTCGAATAGCGTCCAGCGCGGCGCCGTCATAGGCGGAGTTTCCGGATTTGCGGGTGACGCGATACTTCTTCACGTGCCCCTTGTCGTCGATCATGATGATCTTCACGTCCACCCGCAGCTTCTTCAACTCCGCGTCGGTGAGGAAGACCGGCACAACGAAGGAACGTCGGAGGGATCGCTCGATCTTGCCGAGGTAGACGTCTCCGGCCTTGCCCTCGGTCCCCTGCCCGTGCACCGAGCCGTGCTTAGCGCCGATG
>CAZNWW010000582.1:0-3221 GCA_964576155.1 uncultured Myxococcales bacterium
ATCCCGATCCGGTAGACCATCGGGCGCTCAACGAACTCGAGCCAGGAGATGGGGTTCAGGCTCCGGGCTACCCGGGGGCTTCGCGGCGCTACCACGCGACCCCAGAGCCAGGCGACGCCGATGTTGAGGGCCAGACCCGCTACGGCGATGTACAGCAGGCGCGCTGTCCGGCTGCTCCAGAACAGGTAGATCCGAAGCGGCGGCTGCGCGTCGGGATGGA
The DNA here is from genome assembly GCA_964576155.1 of uncultured Myxococcales bacterium. Lineage (GTDB taxonomy): Bacteria > Myxococcota_A > UBA9042 > CAIXZC01 > CAIXZC01 > CAZNWW01. The sequence goes on from CAZNWW010000582.1 coordinate 221, forward strand.
TGATGGACTCCACCTCGTTCCAGCCGCCGATCAGTGGCGCGATGATCGACAGGCCGAGCCAGAGCCCGAGACCCCAGGCTGCACCGTGGAGCAGCGCCGGGGTGCGGAGAAGCCAGGGCAACAACGCCCCGGCCCAGGCAATGGTCCCGAGGATCATGAGCACCGGTGCGTCCCAATGGGCGCCGTCGGTGGCGGCCTGGATGCGGCCGGCCAAGGTCAGGAGGACCAGCCCGACGCCCGCCGCAGCAGCGTAGAACGTTGCGTCTTCCGGGAGCCTGCGCCGCAGGACAAGCGCACCGACCACCAAGGCAGCGGCGAGGACCAACCCGATCTCGGTGATGCCGCCGCCCAGGAGGATCAGGGCGACAGTGCCGGGCTCGAAGGGGAAGGTGATCAGGAGGTTCGCGAAGGCCCAGGTGAGCAGACCCACGCCTGGGAGGAGCCAGAGCCACGTCGGGCTGACCAGAGATCGTGCAGCGGCTGAGGCGGCGCCCAGCGGGCGGCCCAACCAGCGCACGGGCGGGATCCTGCCGAGACGTTGGAGGGGCGCCCGGAACCAGGCCCCGGCCCGGGTGTATCGCAGCACCGCTGCGAGGCCGAGGGCTGCCAGGACCAGGATCAGCAGCACGATGTCCAGCCGGTGCCTCAGGAGGTGGTTCGGGAGGTCCAGGAGCTGCGGGGCGACCTTGCCGACGGCCTTCTTCGGGGTTTGACCGCCGAAACGTCCTACGATGGTGGCCAGGGTCTTGAGGACCCAGGCCGCCGTCAGGATCCACAGGGTGACCCAGGCGGGGGTGGGGCGTCGGAAGAAGGCCATGATCGCCCGGGCCGCAGCCGACAGACGGGCATGGTAGAGGAACGCCAGGAAGACGATACCGATGGCCAGGGGCTTGCCGGCGGTGCCCAGGAGAGAAGCCTCCTCGGCCCCTGCTGCCGCCTGGCTGCTCATGAGGGGATCCACCGTGAGCCAGTTGACCGCGGGCTCCTGGGACTTGAGGAGGCCTTGGAGCACCACCGCTGCCACGCCCACGATCCCGACGGCCATGAAGCTGTCGGAGATGGGGCGGTCCTTGTCTGTGTCGTGGAGCCAGAGAAGAGCCACCGCCGGCCCGAGCGCAGTGATCGCGGGGAACACCAGGTGCCGGAAGTTGGTCATCCCGGCGGAATGTGCGACGAAGGGCACCGCGAACCAGAGGAAGATCAGCCCGCTGAGCCGGCGTCCCTCTAGTTCGGCGGGATCATTGCTCCGCAGCTTCAGGGCCAGAGCGCCGAACGCAAAGGGAGCCAGGATCGTCCACGGGAAGGCGCCGAAGCCGACCTGGCGAATGAAAAAATCGAACCAGGAGAAGTAGCGGATGGGCCCCCCGTTGAAGGGATGGGCCATGAACTTGAAGTGGGCGAAGAAGGTCCACTCCGTCGGCACCAACACCAGCGCGACCATGACGCCGAAGAACGCGGTGAGGACCCCGAGTGCAACGAGAGGAGCCCTTCGCAGGTCTGCCAGGGCCACCACGTAGCCGGTGATCACCAGCCACAGTACTCCCAGCGCGAAGAGGCCTTTGGCCAGGAACAGGAGGGCCGCAGAGCCCAGGAGTCCGAGGAGCCACCACAGCCGCCCCTCCTTGATCAGGAGCGCAAAGGAGATCACGCCGCTGGTGAGGAAGAGGGTGTACGAGATCTCCCCGGCCATGTTCTTCGCCTGTCCGAGGAACATCGGCGTGGTCAGGGCTACCGCCACGGACAGGAACGCAACCCGGGGACCCGCCAGGCGCCAGAGACCCAGCGCCAGGACCAGGACTGTAAGGAGCCCCATGACCACCCCCGGCAGGCGGGAGCTGGTCTCGGAGAAGCCGAAGACCTCGTAGGACAGGCCCGTGAGCCATGAGTCCAGGGGGGGCATGGCGAAGGTGCCGTATCCGGCGTGCTTGCCCTTCTTTTCCTTGGCTGCGAGGGCGGCCCGATAGGTCAGCCGGGACCACTGGATCCCGTCTAGCCAGCCCACGAGGGACGCGGCGTCTTCACCCTCGTCCAGGGCAATGCACGGGACGATGAGCTGGAAGGGGTAGGAGCCGGCGTGCCTGTCGACCAGCGTCGCCCGGTCCGTGTCTTCGGGCAGGAGAGGGTAGTGGTCCTCGAGCATGTCGAATGCGTTGGCGACCAGGCCCGCTTCGAGATCGACGAAGAGCGAGTCGCAGTCATCCCTGGTGGGTGCCACGAGGATCGGCTCCACGCCGGGATGGGACGAGACCATGGCGTCCACGAACGCGGCCCCCTCGCCGGGATCGCCGCTGAGGGCACTCTGGTGGACCAGCACCGCGTGGTATACGCCGTCGTTCAGGGCCTTGGTGGCCCGTTTGAGGACGGCGCTCCGACGCTGCTTCTGGGGCTTGGCGGCCTTCTTGTTCTTGGCGTCTTTGGGTTTCTTCGGGTCCTTTGGGGGGGCCGGCGGGGTTGGCGTCCCTGTGACCTCCTCCACGAAGAAGCGCTCGCCGGCACCGGCGCGGAGCGCCTCGGCGAAGTCTGTCCGCTTCTCCACGACGAGGAGCTTCGTTCGACCGGCCATCTCCCTGGCCAAGTGGGCCCGGTCCATCTCCCAGGGGTCCCAGATTCCGGTCCCGATCCCAGGCAGAAGGAGGGCGACCCCGACCAGGATCAACGCGACCAGGCCGGGCTTGTAGAGATCCCGCTTCACGTGTGCGTACCTCCGGATGCAACTCGCGGCCGCCTAGACTAGGGAAAGTGCCTGAAGGGTTCAAGTGAAAAGCCCGCGTACGAATGGAATTGCGGTAGCCAGCGCCTTGGATATACTGTTGGTAGCGTATCGAAGTCGTGAATCCATGGGAGCATCCACATGAAGACGAGATTTCTTTTCATCGTATCCATCCTCCTTGCGATCTTCCTCGCCGGCTGTGGCACCGACCCCGCGGGCCCCGCGGCCCCTGATCCCGACACGTCAACGGACGTGGACGTGGTCGTATGTGTCGTCGATTGCGGCACCACC
>CAZNWW010000583.1:0-3198 GCA_964576155.1 uncultured Myxococcales bacterium
CGGGCTTGGAAGTCCAACTCGGATACCGGAACTACGAGATGTGTAGGATCAAGAGCTCTGGAAGGGGAGGAAAGAGACTGAGTTGTGGCGACGTGTGTGGCGGTTGGGGTTTTGCGGGCCAGGGTGGTTGGTTTGGACCGGGACTTTACGGCCAGAGCAAGTCCGCAATATCGACGAGTTCTAGGAACTCGATCCGTTCGTCGGTCTCCAAGCCGCCGGCGTCAGATGCGACTGCGTGGATCTCGTCGAACAGGGCACCCTCGGAGTACTCGGAGTGGCGCAGGATCTCTGCGAACTCCACCACGGCGGCGCCGAAGCGGAGGTCCGAGGCAGCCGCGTCGAAGGTCTCTGCGATGTCGGCAGTGTCGAAGGAGCGGATGATCTCGATGCTCTCGGTTCCCTGAGGTTGTTTATATCGGAAGCGGACCTCGGCGAGGGCGTCGTCGGGGACGTCCGGGACCATCTCGAGTTCGTAGAACGCGGTCACGTTGTGTCCGGAGCCGATCTCGCCTGCGTCCTTCTTGTCGTCGGTGAACTCATGGTTCTCCATGACCCGGTTCTCGTAGCCGAGGAGCCTCCACGCGTAGACCGTGTCCGCGTTGAACTCGATCTGGATCTTCACGTCCTTGGCGATGACCTGGAGGATCCCGACGAGCTTCTCCTCGATGACGTGGATGACCTCCGCCTGGCTGTCGATGAATCCGTAGTTCCCGTTGCCGTTGTCCGCGAGCTGCTCCATCTGTGAGTCGTTGTAGTTGGAGTTGGGGTTGGACATCCCGAAGCCGAAGACCGACAGGGTGACGCCCTTCTCCCGGTACTCCACGATCTTGGCGATCAGCGCGTCCCCGGTGAGGCCGACGTTGAAGTCTCCATCCGTGCAGAGGATCACCCGGTTGATCCCGCCGGGCTTCATCGCGCCCTCGGCCAACTGGTACGCGGTCGCTATGCCCGCCGCGCCCGCTGTGCCGCCACCCGCGCTGAGGCCGTTGATAGCGGCCTTGACCGCTGCGATGTCTTCTACCGGCGTGGGCTCGAGAAGAACCGCGTTGTTGCTTGCGTACACCACGATGCCCAGGGTGTCGTCAGGGCGCAGATGGTCAACCAGGGTCGTCAGGAAGACCTTGACCAGGCCGAGCTTGTTCGGTTTGTCCATGGACCCGGACACGTCCACGAGGAACACCAGGTTGGCGCTCTTGCGCTCCTCCTCGGAGATCTCATATCCCTGGAGCCCGATGCGCAGCAGCTCATAGCCCTCGCCGAAGTACGACGGCGCAGCATCCAGGTTGATGGAGAAGGGGTGCTCGTCCGTGGGCTGCGGGTAGTAGAACTTGAAGTAGTTCACGAACTCCTCGACCCGCACGGAGTCTGGATCAGGGAGGAATCCGTTCTGGAGGTCCATCCGCATGATGGTGTAGCTGGCGGTGTCCACGTCGACGGAGAAGGTCGAGGTGTTCTCCTCCGAGGTCAGCACGAAGGGATTGGCCACCTGGGGCTCCTCCGGCTCCACGGCGGCATCAGCCCCGGCATCCATCCCCTCCATCGTGTCACCGGAGGGGGATGCGCTGTCCGACATTGCCGCCGAGTCTGAGTTGCTGCTGTCGTAGTTCCCGTAGTAGCTGTCATCGGAGCCACTCGACGTGTCCATCCCCGGGTAGGAGTCCTGGTGCCCGCTGTTTCCCCCACCGCCCGGGCTGGGCTGGGGGTTGGTCTCGAGGCAGCCGACCAGGCTCAGGCAAAACACACCTGCGATGAAAATGGACGCACTTCTCCTGTCGTTTCGCATGGTTCCCTCCTTGTTCTGCCCAACTCCGTCCGTCCCAGTTCTGCTGCAAACGTCGTGCCAGAACTGGCGACAAACGGGAACCCTGCGGAATGATTGAGGGAGCGACTATTGTGGCGTTGGTGTGATGAACGATGTGTGTGGTGAGATTATGAAAATACGTGAAAGATGTTTACATCAAGCAAACTTGAGAGCGATGGCTAGTCGACAGTGAGGTTCCAGTCGTCGATGTGGACCGTGGCGTTCTCGTCCCAGTCCGCTGAGACGTCGTACATTCGCACGAAGCCGCGGACGAAGGCTGCGTCCGCCGGGGCCTCCTGGGTGAAGGTGGCCTCGGCCCAGTCCGCATCGTCGGACGAGTACTGGCTGGAGAAGTCGTTGTTCAGGAACTCCTTCTGCGCGTCGTAGAATTTCACGCCGAGGCGGACCCGACCCGCCGCATCGTTGTCCTTGGTCCAGACTGAGAAGTTCGCCGTTTGCGCCGCGACGATCGGGCTGTAGAGGCCCTGGATGAGATCCTGGTTGTTCTGGGAGGTCCAGGTGAGCGCGCAGGCCTGGGCCCCACCGTGGGCCTCGTCGGTGGTGTTGAGCGCGGTGAACTCCAAGGTGAGCTTCTCGAAGTCCGCGGGCGGGTCGTCCGCGTCCGTCTCCTCGAAGTCCCAGTTGCTCGCATCCGCCACCACCTCCGGCAGGCAGTCCGAGGCGTTGATGTTGACGATGTCCATCGCGTAGAAGGTCTTGAGCTGGTGGACCTCCTCGAACTGGGTGACGACGCCGGTGGTCAAGTCGAAGGTCGCACCCTCGCATAGGCCGCCGGGCTCTGATGCCCGATAGGGGATCCCCGTGAGGCCGCCGTAGGCTACGGTGGCGTCGGAACCCGCGAGGGTCTCCACCATGAAGCCGGTGCCCTTGATCACCCGGGACTCGATGGACTCGTCAGGCACCACGCCGCTGGAGACGTCGAGCTTGATGTCATCGACCACGCCGTCGCCGGTCTTGGTCGGTACGTCGGATGCGAGGATCTCCTGCTGCTCTTTGTAGTTGCCGTACTCGGTGACGTGGATGTCGATGACGTCGCCGAGGCCCGGCGCGTCGTAGGGCCATTCGTAGCCCACGTAGACCTGGACCGCGCCGGTCCCGTCCTGGATGAAGTACCCCTGGTCGAAGAGGTAGGTCACCGTGGCGCCGGTGACGGTCACGTCCACCACCCCCTCCTCGCAGGCGCGCAGGTTGGCCACGCCGCCCGTGGGGGAGCAGTCGGCGATCGGATCCACGACGCAGCCGCCCGCCTCGCAGTGGGAGCCGTCGTCGCACGCGCCGCAGTCACCGCCGCAGCCGTCGGGTCCGCATTCCTTGTCGATGCACATGGGCTCGCAGACGTCCTCGGTGCAGACGCCCCCGTCGCAGCTGAAGCCCGC
>CAZNWW010000584.1:0-3165 GCA_964576155.1 uncultured Myxococcales bacterium
GAGATGGTCATCCCCATGATGCGAACGAGAACCGTCCTGGACATCGAATTCCTCCGAGAAATGTTGCCGGAGACTACCAGAAGGTCAGGATGGTCTCATCCAGTGTTGGCGGGCCGATCTAATTTTGAGGAGGCACAGGTGGACATCTCGACATTTCCGCTCGCAAACTGACCGTTTTTAGCATATAAACAGACTGCCAACTGACTGATTTGAGGGCATCGAATGTACTTCCCTCGTACACTACGCTCCGAGATGGAGCGCCTCCTCAGACCGGGCAAGGTCCTGATCCTCTATGGCCCCAGGCAGGTCGGGAAGACGACGCTGGTGCAGCGGCTGCTCGACGAGACCGAGGAGCCATCGCTTTATGTCACCGGCGAGGACGTCGTGGTCCGGGAGTACCTGGGCAGCCGATCGCTGGTGAAGCTCCGGGAGTTCGTGGGGCGGAACCGTCTCCTGGTGATCGACGAGGCCCAGTACGTCCCGGAGATCGGCCTCAACCTTAAGATGCTGGTCGACTCGGTCCCGGACCTCCGGATCATCGCCACGGGCTCGTCGTCCTTCGCACTGGCCCGGGACACCGGCGAGCCCCTCACCGGCCGTGCCTACACGTTGCGCCTGCTCCCCCTGTCACAGGAGGAGATCTCAGTGTACGAGCCGGCCCACGAGACCCGAGCCCGGCTCGAGACCCGCCTGCTCCACGGGAGCTACCCCGAGGTCGTGACCACCGAGGACCTGGGCCTGCGGGAGCGCTACCTGCTCGAGCTCGTCCAGTCCTACCTCCTCAAGGACATCCTCGAGTTGGAAGGGATCCGGTACTCCGACAAGCTACTACGCCTGCTCAGACTATTGGCGCATCAAGTAGGCAGCGAGGTCTCGCCCAGTGAGTTGGGACGTTCGCTCGGCATGAGCAAGAACACCGTGGACCGCTACCTGGACCTCCTGGAGAAGGTCTTCATCCTGCACCGGGTCACGGGCTTCAGCCGGAACCTCCGCAAGGAGATCACCCGAAACCCACGGTACTACTTCACCGACAACGGAATCCGCAACGCGCTGGTCAACAACTTCAACCCGCTCTCCCTTCGGAACGACGTCGGCGCGCTCTGGGAGAACTACGTCGTCCTGGAGCGCTTGAAGCGCAACGAGGCCCTCGGCACCCAGGTGAGCAGCCACTTCTGGCGGACCTACGACCGCCAGGAGATCGACCTCGTAGAGGAGCAGGCCGGCGCGCTACACGGATACGAGATCAAGTGGAACCCGAAGAAGGGCAAACGGCCCGGCGGGTGGGCCGCCGCCTACCCTGACGCCGGGTTCACAGTCATCCACCGGGACAACTACCTGGACCACATCCTGCCTGGAGTCGTTGGATGACCCGGACGGGAAGGCGAGACAAGTCGGGAACGCTGGGCAGTCGAGCGGCGACTGTATCTAGAGCGGACGCAATGGAGCGGCCGCACACAGCTCGTAAGGAATCGACCATGAAACACCTCACCCTCATCCTATCCCTGCTCGCGCTGACCCTCGCCGCCTGTGACGATGGCGGCGGCACCGAGACCCAGTTCTCGCCCCTGGAGGACGAGTACCAGGACCAGTGCTACCAGCGCTGCGCCGAGGGCGGGTTCGACCCGGACGAATGCGACCGGGCCTGCGCGGAGATCGACGTGAATCCCTGCTACGAGGGATGCCTGGACGAGGGGATCAGCGAAGAGGACTGCCGGATCCGGTGCTACGACCGGCCCGAGGAGGCCGTCGACCCCGAGTTCGAGGCCTGCTACCAGGCCTGCCTGGACGACGGCGGCGACGAGATCGGGTGCCGCGAGACCTGCTCCGACGGGCTGGATGACGCAGCCTGTACCTCCTCATTATTAGATCGCCCCGCCAACACTGGATGAGCCCACCCTGAGGTTCTGGTAGCGCCGATCCGATTTTGATGAGCTACAAGGCAGCGTACTTGTCGATATCAGCGCCTCGGAAGGGCTCGATCTAGTTTTGGCACACCACGAGGCTGAGCAGACTCGGGAAAGGCCCGTAACGGCGGGCCGGATGAGTGTTGGCAGACGACAGGTAATTGACTGACTGAGTGATTGCAGAATTTGCTTGCGGACGATTGCAGATTGCGCTATCATGCAGGCATGAATCGGAAGCACCGCAGGACTCTGGCGTTGATTTGTTCTGAACCTGTTCCAAGATCTCTGGAGTGGGCGCGTATTGAGTCGTTGCTGGTGGCGTTGGGGGCTGAGACGATCGAAGGACGCGGCTCGCGCGTTCGATTTGTTCTGAAAGGTGTGGTAGCGACCTTCCACCGTCCTCATCCGGCCAAGGAAGCGAAGCCGTACCAGGTGAGGGACGCGAGAAGCTTCCTGGAAAAAGCAGGAGTTCCGAAATGAAAACCATGACTTACAAGAGCTATGCTGCCCGAATCGAGTACAGCGACGAAGACGCGTGCTTCGTTGGGCATATTGCAGGCATTTCGGATATCATCGGATTCCACGGCGATAACGTGGAAGAACTGCGACAGGCGTTCCACGAAGCGGTAGATGATTATCTCGAAGCCTGTGAAAGGTTCGGCAAGAAGCCCCAAAAAGCGTACTCAGGAAATCTCATGCTTCGTATCCCGCCTGAGATTCACGCTGCCATCGCCACTGCAGCCGATGTAAGCGGAAAGAGCATCAATCAATGGGCAGCTGAAGCCCTTGGTGAAGCATCTTCTGAATGAGTGCGCCGTAACCGCCTTTCGTCTCGATGTGCGCGTTCGCATTGGGACCCGTGATCCGCAAAAACCTATCCGGGGCTATGACCAGGGCAAATTGGGCCTGTGGAGAGTCGCCTGGAGCAGCCGGACTTGTCGGCAGCAAAGCATGGACCACATGATTGGAGGCCGAGATCCGCTGCGTACACGCACTCTGGGCAGACTGAAGCTGGACCGGCACGAGACCTTCTTGCCGTTGACTTCAACGGTGGTCGGCTTGCCAAACTGTCCGAAGATGCCGTCGTTGTCATGGATGAGGAACTTGGGTTGATCCTCGAAGGTGGCATCTCGGATCTACTGCCGGACCCATGCCTGGTTCGGGTGTGCCGTGACGTTGATGTGAACGATCCTCCTGGACCCGAGTTCCATGATGACGAAGATGTAGAGGGCGGTGAACCTGACGGTGTACTGGACGCAGA
>CAZNWW010000585.1:0-3161 GCA_964576155.1 uncultured Myxococcales bacterium
GACACCGACGGTGACGGCGTACAGGACGGTACCGAGCTGGGTCTGACAGAGCCCGAGGACGAGGACACCGATGATGAGGTCTTCGTGCCGGACGCGGACCCTGACAGCACCACGGATCCCGTGGACACCGACACCGACGACGGCGGCGCGCTCGACGGGGCCGAGGACGCTAACGGGAACGGCGCGGTAGACGATGACGAGCTGGATCCGAACGTCGCTGAGGACGACTATCTCCTGGACGACTCGGATGGTGACGGAGATCCGGACGACACCGACTGCGCACCGCAGGATCCTGATGTATACAACGGCGCCGAGGAGATCTGCAACGGCGTGGACGACAACTGTGATGACGCGATCGACGAGGGCTTCGCCGACACGGACGAAGACGGGATCCCGGATTGCCTCGACGACGACGACGACGACGATGGCCTCACCGACGACGACGGCGTGTCCGACGGCGACGAAAACGACCTCGGCACGGATCCGACCGACCCGGACACCGACGGCGACGGCGTCGACGACGGCACCGAGCTGGGACGAACCTCGCCAATCGAGGACGGCACCTCCGAGGGCGGCTTCGTCTTCGAGGGAACCGACACGGACGTCTTCGTGCCTGACGCAGACCCGACGACCACCACGGATCCCGATGACGCGGACACCGACGACGACAACTGCCCTCTGAAAATCAACCCCGGGCAGGAAGATTGGGACGACAACGACATCGGCGACTTCTGTGAAGAGGTCAGCTTCGACGTCACCGGCGGCGCGTGTAGCGCCTCACCGACAACCCCCGCAGGCTCAGCATGGCCAATGGCCCTGGTGCTCGGGTTCCTGTTGACGCTCCTGGCGCTGGTGCGGTTTGGTCGCCCTTTTCGCCACGGGACGGCCACTATGTTCGTGGCGGTCGTCCTGATCGCTGGTTCGGCAGCTACGGCCAGCGCGGATGAACAGATCGACGTCCAGGCTTTTCACCCGTCGCCTTTCATGCAGGACTACTTCGGTGTTGAGACCGGCGCAACCGAAAGCGAGTTTCGCTGGAACGTCGGTCTCTTCCTGAATTACCAGATGAACCCGCTTGTCCTCAGGGAGAAGCGTAACGGCAAGACAACGGTAATTCGTGAAGTGGTCAAGCATCAGGCCACCGCGAACATCCTCGGCGCGTATCGCTTCGTGCGCTGGTTCTCCCTGGGCGTGGACCTCCCTGTTCATGTCTACCAGGCCGGCGAGAACTTCGGCGGCTTCCCGGAGCCTGGCGCGTTCGGGATCGGTGATCTCCGTATCTACCCGCGGTTCCAGATCTACCGTACGAAGAGCGGCCTCTTTTCCCTGGCGGCGTCACCGACAATCAGCCTCCCGACGGGAGGCCTCATCGACACCTACATGGGTCGCTCCATGGTCGCGGTCATCCCGACCATCATGGCGAGCCTGGACTTCAATGGATACGGCGGGCTGGCCCTGAACGTGGGTACCCTGATCACAAAGGAAGACACCTACGCGGACGTCTAGCGATCCCACGAGCTCCAGTACAAGCTGGGCGGCTACGTCGGCATCGTCAGGAACAAGCTCGACCTCATCGCCGAGGTGTACGGGACCACCCAACTCCTGGAGCCCTTTGGGAACCTCAAGGAGGCGCCCCTCGAAGCCCTCGGGGGCCTCAAGTGGCATGCGATGCCCGGATTGGACGTCAGCGTCGGCGGAGGCGGCGGGCTCACTCAGGGCGTCTCGTCACCCGACCTGCGGATCTTCGCAGGCCTCATGTACAGCTACGTGAAGCCCACCGCACCGCCGCCACCCAAGGACACCGACGGCGACGGCTACATGGATCCCGATGATGGCTGCCCGAAGGAACCCGAGGACTTCGACAAGTTCGAGGACAAGGACGGCTGCCCGGACCTAGACAACGACAAGGACACCATCCTGGACGAGGACGACAAATGCCCGAACGATCCCGAAGACGCTGACGGCTTCGAGGACGAGGACGGCTGCCCGGATCCGGACAACGACAAAGACGGGATCCTCGACGTGGACGACAAATGTCCCAACAAGCCGGAGACCAAGAACAACTTCGAGGACGAAGACGGCTGCCCCGACGAGCTGGTCAAGATCGAGAAGGAGAAGATCGTCATCATGCAGAAGGTGCTCTTCTACTTCAACGAGACCCGGATCAAGGAAGAGAGCCTACCGCTCCTGGACGCAGTGGTGAAGGTCCTGGCGGACAACCCGCAGATCAAGAAGGTGCGGATCGAGGGTCACACCGATGAGCGCGGGGGCGATAGCGAGAACCGCAAGCTCTCCAATGGTCGGGTAAAGTCCGTCAGGGACTACCTCATCGATCACAAGATCGAAGCGGGTCGGTTGACATCGAAGGGCTACGGCGAGGACAAACCGCTCATCAAGGGCGCCAAGACTGATGAGGACCACTAGGCCAACCGCAGGGTGGAGTTCACAATCCTCGAGCAGACCACCGACTGATTCGACTCATCGCTCCCCGGGCGCTACTGGTAGCGGGCTCCCGGCTCGGCTATGTCCGGTTCTGTGCAGCAGAGACGTTGGGTGCAGCGCCTCCGGCGTAAATCACCTTTTCGGTCAATTACCCGGGGATCATTTCCATAACGATATAAAGAAACTACACACAGCATTCTGATCCTTACCATCAGCTTCCCAATGGTCAGTCACGTAGTAGTCGCGGTTGCCCAGGAGACCTAACAGGTCTTCCGGGGCTGCGGCGGTGAACATGCCGAATGGATAGATCTGGCAGGGGTTCGGGAAGAGTGCTGCCTGGTCGTCGTAGTCTCCACGGAGGGAGAGATGGGGTGCGAGGGCTGCTATCGGGTCCAGGTTGGGGATGGCCGCACCGAAGAGGAGCGCCAGGAAGCCGCCCTCCGGGCCGACCCCTACGACCCCTACCGAGTCCGGATCCCGGTGGGCCTGGAGGGCCGCTACCAGGTCAGAGAGATCCCTCGCCTGCATGTTGGGCAGCGGATCTCCCAGCATCACCGCGAGGTTGGCAGTCCGAGCCCAGTCCCAGATGTCGTTCGCAGGCCAGTCCGCTAGAAGCTCCCCGTAGCCGCGGAGATCCGCTGCGAGCACGGTCCACCCCACTGCGCTGAGGAGCTGACCGGGCGCGGAACAGGCTGCGCGGCCCTCGCGGGCGATGCAGA
>CAZNWW010000586.1:0-3154 GCA_964576155.1 uncultured Myxococcales bacterium
CCATTCAGGCACATTGATCGAGGCGCCCGCCGGGTTCCGCCACATCCGCGACGGCGAGGCGGCCGGCGATCCGGCGCTGGGACCCATCGCCGAACGATACGAGAGCGACCTGTTCCCGGCGCTGCAGGCCATCGGCGTGGACCGCGCCGGCCTGCAGCTGGCCTGGGATTTTACCACCCAGACCGAGATACACGTTACCGGAGACATGCTGGTGATACGCGCCGACCTGATCGACCGGCTGGGACAGACCCCGCCGGTGGTAACCATCCTGTCGGTCGCCGACAACGTGAACGAGCGGGTGCTGCGTCATGTGGAGGGCACGATTAGGGTGCCGCTGTACGTGGACTCGGACGAGCCGGGCTCGCGGCTCAACCGCGACGACATGGGCAAGGTGATTGCGGTCGGCGAAGCCGAGGTGCCGTTCAGCCTGCGCATCCCCATGAGCCTTCAGGACCTGGTCCCCGGCGAGGAGCCGGCGCGGGTGCTGCAGTTCGGCCACGGCTTCTTCGGTGGCAGGGACGAGATCGAGGCCGGCTGGTTAGGCGAGCTCGCCGACCGGTTCGGCTTCGTGGTGGCGAGTGTGGACTGGTGGGGCATGAGCAGCTTCGACGTGGCGCGGACGCTCGATGCCATCATCGGCGAGCCCTCGGAGACGCTGTTGTTCATAGATCGACTGCATCAGGGCATGGCCAACCAGATAGCGCTGAGCTATGCCCTGGCCGGTCCCCTGGCCGACGCGGCCGATTTGCAGGTGAACGGGACACCTGCGTTCGACCCGGAACATGTCTATTTTTACGGGGTCAGCCAGGGCGGCATCCTCGCCGGGACGTATACACCTCTGGCGCCCCTGGTCGACCGGGCCGTCTTCGGCGTGGGCGGCGCCAGCTTGACGTTCATGATGTTCCGTTCGGCCAATTTCGGCAGCTTCCTTTTTCTGCTCGAGAGTTTCGTGGACGGCCCCTTTGACGCGCAGAAGTGGGTCGCCCTGCTGCCCACGACCTTCGACCGATTAGATCCGATCACCTACGCTCCGCACGTGATCCAGGATCTGTATCCAGGCGGTCCGGCCGAGCGGCGGATCCTGATGCAGAACGCGATCGGCGACATCGCCGTGACCAACCTGGCCTCGCACCTCGAGGCCAGGGCGCTGGGTGTGAAGTTGCTCCAGCCGTCGCCCCGGGCGATTCCCTTCCTCGATACCGTGGACGCGCCGACCGACGGGTCAGCGATCGTGGAGTTCGACTTTGGCGTGCCCGAGCCCCTCCCCGGCACCGAGGCAACGATCCCGTTGGACTACAACGATGTGCACGACGACCTGCGCAAGCTCGACGCGAGCATGAAGCAGATAGACGCCTTCCTCAGGCCGGACGGCAAGATCGAACACACTTGCGAAGGGCTGTGTGACCCGGAATGAGTTCGGAGCGTTGTATGAACCAGACCCCGGGAGTCAGTTGATCATGATGATCTACATCGTACCAGGCGTTCTCTTTGTCCTGTGGTTGGGGATGAACCTCAAGACCTCCCGCAAGGACGGAACTTTTCTGAAAGTGCAGCCCTTCAGGCGCATCATGCAGTTCATCATGCAGACCCGAAACGAGTCCGTGGTCTACTTTGACACCTATTGCAAAGCTGAAGAGCTGCTGCGTTACATCAAGGAGGCAAGAGCCCATTTTCATGTCGACGTGTCCCACTGCCTGGTGGGGGCAGCGATCACCGGTCTGCAAGAGAACCCCAAGATGAACCGCTTCATCGCGGGGCGGCGGATCTACCAGCGAAACGGCGAGCAGGTCACCTTCAGTATGAAGCGAAAGAAACTCGATCGCGAAGCGAAGCTCGCCACCGTGAAGATGACCGCGGTCCCGGGCGAGACGTTTTGCGAGCTGTGCGAGCGCATCGGCGCCAAGGTCAACGAGGAGCGCAGCGACAAGCGCACCTACCAGGACAAGGAGTTCGACCTCTTCCTGCTCCTGCCGCGCTTCGTGCTGAATCAGGCTGTGAAGCTGATGCGGTGGCTCGACTATCACAACCTGCTCCCCTACTCCTTCATCAAAGACGATGGGCTCTACACGAGCATGTTCATCGCCAACCTGGGGAGTCTCAATATGGGAGCAGCCATCCACCACCTCTACGAGTGGGGCAACTGTCCCCTCTTCATGATGGCCGGCCGGATCGATGATCGTCCCGTCGTCGTGAATGGAGAGGTCGTCGTCCAGAAGACCTTGCACCTGCGCTGGAGCTACGACGAGCGGATTGATGACGGGCTGAACGCCCGCTTCGGGATTGAGACGGCGAAGCGTGTGCTGGAGAATCCCTTTGAAGAGTTCGGCTGTATACCCACCACAGAGAGCGTCGATCCCGCCGGGGACAGTCGTTCTACGCCCTGATTTTCATAATCAGTTGGAAATCAGGTCCCCGCGTCTTCCGGTTTCGCTGCCTGTTTCAACTTCTCCAACACAGCATTGAGACTCTCCCTCGCCTGTAGCGCCTACGCATCATGTCCGGGTTTCGGCCGAGAAATTGGGTGACACGTCCCCCCTTATTTCCAGCAAGCCGTAGTCCAATAGTACTTGCTCGACAGCCCTCCGTCGAGCAGCATCCAACTCGCTCCTGGTGTTCGCCTCCTCTCGTATCCTGCCCTCCAATCTGTCGACTCTTCTGGCGAAGGCTGCCCGGTCCGGGAGGCTGGTACAATCTCGCTCGAAGACTTCCCTGGCCGTGCAGCCGCGCAGGACAGGACGAGGGCGTACCTCGTTGAGGTCGTGCATGGTCTCGTCCAGTCGCTGAGCGAGGGTGCCTCCGACGCCGTGCCTGCGCATGGCCTTCTCGTAGCTCCTGATGTCCCGGATGGACCGCTCCTTCTTGCCGTTGTATTGGGGATAGGAGGGCGGTCCGGTTAGATCGACCACCCCCCAACGCGCCAGCAGATTGCGGACTCCCTCCGTGTGGAAAATGGCGCCGCCATCGTGCTTGAGCACGAGGGGCGCTCCGTACTTCTCAAAGGCCTGCTCCAGGTAGTCGCAGACGTCCTCGCCCTTGGCGGGGCCGTCGACCAGGCGGTGGTTGGCTTTGTAGCGGGAGTGCTCGTCCTGGAGGACAAGAAGCTCCTTCTTCCGGCCGCGCTCCCGGAAGGCGGCGCCGTCCTCGGCCCAGACGG
>CAZNWW010000587.1:0-3150 GCA_964576155.1 uncultured Myxococcales bacterium
GGGCCGGCGCGCCGGGGAAGCCCACTGAGGCGCCCTCCAGGGCTGCGCCGATGCCGGCGACATTGATTTGGAAGCTGCCGGTGAGGGTGGCGTCCAGATCTGCCGCGTCGAGGATCCGGATCGAGTCTGCGTCCGGGGTTACCTGCCCGCAGCTGCCGTCCAGGGACGCCACGAAGAGGTTCCATCGGGTCTCGGTTGTGCCCGCCCGATAGTCCGACGCGAAGACAAGGTGGCTGCGGTCCGGAGACCATGCCGGATCCCGGACCTCGACGTCGGGGTCGTCGAACCAGGTCAGGCGGACCTCTTCGCCCTCCGCGGATGTGAGCCAGAGGTCGCTGCCGCCGGCCTCGCCGGCGCGGACGAACGCGATCGCGCCGCCGGAGCCCGCGGTGCGGGCGGCGGTGGGGGCGATGTCCGGGATTCCATCGGAGGCTGCGAGGACGCAGTCCCAGCCTGTGGGTTTCACTGTGGGGTCGCCGATATCGGGGAGGGTGGCGATCTCCTCCCAGCGGGGTCCGGTGGTGTCCGCGCAGACGGTCTTCTCCGAAGTCTCATCGCCGCACGCGACGGCAAAGACCAGCAATACCAGGAGCGCCAGGCGCCGCCTGCGCAGGAGCGCGGGGAAGGTGATCATGGTCAGAAGGAGCAGGAGAGCAACAGGCGCGGCCGAGGCATCCGTCGCGGAGCAACCCCCGCTGGTGTTGCTCACGGTGTCGCAGTTGGAGCCACCGCCGCCGCCGTCGGCCCCTGCGGGCACGTCGTCCCCGGGATCGTCAGGGCCGCCACCAGCGCCCGCGCCGACGTTGCCCTCGTCGTCGAAGGATCCCAGGACCTTACCCCAGGTCCAGACGTCCGGGTCGGGTCCCGTCGCATCCTGGCCGGGGATCACCCCCGCGTCGGATCCAGGCTCCGGTGGGATGTAGGGGGTGCCGTCGTTCCAGCCGATGATCAGGCCCCCGTCGCCGCAGGCCCAGCCCCGATGCTCGTCGTGGAACGAGACCGCGAACATGGTTCCGCCGGAGCCGTCGTAGGAGGTGTCGTGCTCCCAGGACAGGCCGCCGTCCCAGGTGCGGAGGAAGACGGGCCTGTTGCCCATGCCGCCCTGGGGCACCCCGGCGCCGCCGACGATCCAGCCCTGGCCCATGTTGATCATCTCCACCGGTGAGAGGGCGATGATGTCCTTCCCTTCAGGGTGGGGCGGGACGTCCACGTCGAACCAGGAGTCGCCGCCGTCGGTGGTGCGGCGGACGAAGTACTGGAGGTCTTTGTCGTAGCCCACCAGGATCCCGATGTTCTGGGACACGAAGGTGATGCCGGTGTAGACCTCCTCGGCGCCACCCACCAGCGTAGTGAAGCTCACCCCACCGTCGGTCGTGCGCAGGATCGTGCCGTTGGGCAGGACGGTCTTGATCGGCGAATCCCCTTCGGGCTCCTGTTCGTCGACCTTCCCGCCCACGATCCAGCCGGTGTCCTTGTCTATGAAGTGCAGGTCCCTGATCCCGAAGTCGATGCCAGTATCCGTGGTCTCCCAGTCGATGGTGTTGAGGGTCCGGACCAGCTTGTTCTCGATGCCCACGAAGACCTTGGCCGGGTCCAGAACCTGGAGCGTGTTGATCATGGTCATGAAGCCGGCGCCCGGCAGGGTCACGCTGGGCCAGGACTGCCCACCATTGGTGGTCTGGAAGAAGCCCAGGCCCCCCCCGTATCCGACCTTCTCGTTGGCGAGATCCAGATGGATGATGAACTCGAACTGGCCGCCCAGGCCGGTCTCGGTCCAGGTCTGGCCGCCGTCGGTGGTGTAGAAGATTGCTGCTTTGCTGCCGCCCATACCGTCGCTGATGGCCCCCGCTGCCGCGGCGACGATGCCGCTGCCGGCGGCGACTCCGGTCAGGTGTTCCCGTCACCCCAGATGGAGTGTTGCTGGGTCCAGGCACCCTGCGCGGGCGCGGCCAGCGTGAGAATGAAGACGGTCAGGACGGGGATGCGGTTCATGGGAACCTCCGTGTCAATGACGGCCGAATGGTACTTGGCTAGGCGATGAAGATCCAGTCAACGCCCTCGATGCGCCGGAGCATATCCATGTACTCGCGGACATGGGGCTTTGCGGTGCGGACGCCGATGCCGACGAGGGTTGGGGCCGCTCCGTGCGCAGCCAGATCGTCCAGGTGGAGGACGGGCGCGCCGAGGATACGATTGCCGATCTTCCTCGGATCCAGATCGAAGAAGTGTGAGATCGGGATGCCCTGGGCATGGAGGAGGCGGGCCATGCGCTTCCCTTCTTTACCCGCCCCCCAGACTTGGGCCCCGTTACGGATCGAGGGAAAGAGCTCGGGGAGGTGCCGGGCCTTGAGGCGGGCGATGTTGTCCTCCGACACCTGCGTCGAGTTGCGGGTGAAGCGTCCTGGCGGATCACTCCAGGTGAAGAGGGTCGACTGCAGCTTCGCCAAACCCCAGCCAGCGCCGGCCATCCGGAGCCAAAGGGAGTAGTCCTCCGGCCCGCCTTCATCCTTGTAGCCCCCGGCCGCATCGAAGGCCTCCCGGCGCATCAGCGTAGCGGGGTGGACCAGGGGGCTCTCCACGAAGAGCTGACGACGCAGATCTTCCGGGGTCTCCAGGGAGTTGAGCCAATCGACGTAACGCCGCATCCCGTCGCCGGTTGCCTCGGTCTCGCCGAGCCGTACGTGGCAGTCGACGACGCCCACCCCCGGATGGCGCGAGAGCCACTCCATCTGCTTCGCCAACCTGGTCGGATCACATTGGTCGTCAGCGTCCATTCGAGCGATGTAGTCACCCCGGGCGACCTCTGAACCCGCTTGCAGCGCTCCCAGCAGGCCAACGTGCTCCAGCGTCACCACCCGCACCCGCTCATCCGAGGCCGCAGTCCGCGCCAGGAGTTCTGCGGTACCATCCGTCGACCCATCGTCAACGATGATCAGCTCAAGATTACGGAAGGTCTGTTTCAGGATGTCTTCGACTGCGAGGGGAAGGCATTCCCCATGCTGATAGGTCGGTATCACTACGGAGATCACTGGATCCATCGTCCAACTCCCGGTTCAGACTACTGGTCCGGGAACACGAACATCCCTGTATGCACCGGTCGCACCGGCTGTTCGCCCTTGGATCCTTCCTGGTCGACGACTTCGGTCGTCG
>CAZNWW010000588.1:0-1950 GCA_964576155.1 uncultured Myxococcales bacterium
CCGAGGAGCCCAAGGCCGAGGAGCCCAAGGCCGAGGAGCCCAAGGCCGAGGAGCCCAAGGCCGAGGAGCCTAAGGGGGAATCGGGGCCGGAGACCCCTCCCACAGAGGAGCCCAAAGCCGAGGAGCCTGAAAACAAGCCAACGGCCGCGGTCACCGACAAGCCCGTGGTAGTGCTGGAAACCAACCTGGGTGTGATCAAGATCGAGCTGACCCCGGAGCGGACCCCGATCACTGTGGAGAACTTCCTCCGTTACGTGAACGACGGCTTCTTCACGGACACGATCTTCCACCGGGTGGTCCCGGGGTTCGTGATCCAGGGCGGGGGCTTCACCGAGGACTTCACCAAGAAGGAGACCCGGGACGCCATCCAGAACGAGGCGGCCAAGGGGGTCAAGAACGTGCGAGGCACCATCTCCATGGCCCGAACTCGGGCCAGGGAGAGCGCGACGAGCCAGTTCTTCATCAGCCTCAAGGACAACGGTATGCTCGACTACCGGAGCGAGCACCCCACGGGCTGGGGCTACGCAGCCTTCGGCCAGGTCATCGAGGGCATGGACGTGGTGGACGAGATAGCGGCGATCCCCACCGTGCGCAAGGGCCCCTTCCCAAAACCCGAGGTGCCCTCCACCACGGTCCTCATCAAGAAGGCCTACGTACAGTAGCGCCTCGAAGGGCCGGGGAGCTCTCCCATGGATGATCGCCGCAGACGAGACGGGGACGATGACGCCCGGCTCGAGTTGGAGCGCATCCGCGAGGCCCTCGGATCCGGAGACCAGGATCCAAAGGACACCCGCCCCGCTACCGACCCCGATACGGACCCGCGACGCGAACTCCCTGAGCTCCCGAGGGAAGCCCCGGCTGATCGACTCCTGGAGACCTTCGGTGACGGAAGCCGCGGCGCGCCCGTCGAAGAGGTGCCTCTCCAGGCTACCGAAGGCCTGGCCAGGGAGCAGCGCCTTGCCGGCGTCGAGTTCGAGGACGAGATCGATGAGATCATTGGAGGCGCACTCGGAGACCTGCCGCATCCACCTGTCGAAGACCCTTCGAAGCTCGTAGAGCGAAGTATGGTGGGAGGGGCTTCAGCCCCGAAGGAGCTTGTGGGAGGGGCGTCCATGCCCCGATATCGGCCCGTGGACGGGCCTCCCACAGGGGGAGGAGCGGGAGCTGTGGCCACCTGCGTCCTCTCCTGCCTCGCCGGGATCCTGGTGTTCGTGGCCCTCTTCCTGCGCTCCATCATGTCCTATCAGGGAGTGGAGTATATGGGGGGCGAATCCGGGGACATCACGGGGACGATCTTCCAGATGTTCAACGACACCATCGTCCTCGCGCAGGTCATGGCCTTCGGGCTCCACCTGATCCTGGGCCTGACCGCAGGTCTCGGCGCGGCGCTCCTGCTGCTGGTGACCCGGGGGCTCCTGGGTCTTCGCGTCGGACGCCTCTCCACCTTCGGGATCGCCGTGGGGTTCGTGTTTCTGGCCCACGTCCTGGTCCTCGGCCATGCGATGGCTCTCCAGCCACAGATCTTCACGGACAGCTGGTACGGCCGGGGTGGTCTCTCCAGGCTCGTCCAGGTCTTCTTCAGTGACTGGTGGCCGATCTGGGCGACCCCCGGGCTGGGTATCCTCGCCGTCCTCTACCTGGGGATCGGCGGCGCGTTCATCCAGATCCGCCGCCGGAGCGGGGCCGCCAGGGTTCTGGCGGGGCTGCCCCTGCTCGGCGCCGCGTTGGTCTTCGCAGCGGCGAGCTGGTCCCCGCAGCCTGCGATCCCGACCGACACCCACGACCGCCTCAACGTGATCATCCTCTCTGCTGACTCCCTCCGGGCGGACTCCCTGGAGCTCGGATCCGAGGGGGGCCTGGCGCGCCTCGTCGACGAAGGGATCGTCTTCGTGGACGGCTGGACCTCCATGCCGCGCACCCTCCCGGCCTGGGTGAGCTTCCTCACCGGCC
>CAZNWW010000588.1:1960-3140 GCA_964576155.1 uncultured Myxococcales bacterium
CCGGCCTTCGCCCGTACCGACACGGGATCCGAAACATGTTCCCGACCCACGCTCAGATGGCCAACGTCCAGGGCACGGTGATCCACCGATTCAGGGACACGGGATACCAGACCGCAGTCTTCTCGGACTTCGCGGGGGACATCTTCACCCGTATGGACTTCGGCTTCGAGGTGGTCGACGCCCCGACCTTCTCCCTGGACGCGAACGTCCGCCTCATGAGCTGGAAGCTCCACCTGCACATGGTGGCCTGGCTCCGGATCTTCGGGGTTCAGGACTGGATCCCGAACGTCCGGGCCTGGGAGCGCATGCCCCTGGCCGACCTGGTCACCGATGACCTCCTGGGCTGGTTGGCCGCACGGGATCCGGGACGGCCGTTCCTGGCGACGGTGTTCTGGTCCACCACACACTTCCCCTTCTCCACCCCGCACCCTTTCCACCGGCGTCACGCGACCAGCGGATACGATGGCCCGAACCGGTACATGAAGACCGACATGGAGAGCAGCGCCGACGACAATGAACGCCAGCGCCTGGATGCCCTGTACGCGGGCAGCGTGGATGCGGTAGATCGTGAGGTGGCGCGAGTTCTCGACGCCCTGGAGGAGGCAAGCCTGTTGGACAACACCGTGGTGATCCTGATATCGGACCACGGCGAGAACCTCTACGAGCACGACTTCGGGGTGACCCATGGAGATCATCTCTACGGGCAGGCGTCACACCGCATCCCCTTCGTGGTCCGGCTCCCGGGAGGGAAGGGCGGCCTCGGCGGGAGGACCGCGCGGGGGATCGACCTCACCCCTACCCTCCTGACCCTTGCCGGTTTGGAGATCCCGGAGGCCCTGGACGGGGTCACGCTCTTCGACGGTCCGGCCCGCGGCGAGGCTGACGCCCCTGCAGTGACCCCGGAGGCTGCGCCGACGCCGGTCTACTCTGAGACGGGTCTGGTCTTCACGCACTACGACACGGATCGTTTCCGTGACGCCTATGTCGAATTCGAGGAGTCCTTGCGGCTCCTCGACGTGACGCCCCACGGCTGGACCATCTTCTTCAAGCCCGCCTACCTGCGGGACTTCATCCTGGCGAAGCACCGTATGTGGCTCCGCTGGCCGCACAAGCTCCTCTACGTCCCGACCCGCCAGGGACCCCGCTGGGAGCTCTTCGACCTGGAGAAGGACCCCGGCGA
>CAZNWW010000589.1:0-3132 GCA_964576155.1 uncultured Myxococcales bacterium
CCGGGTGGCCTGCTTGAGCAGTTCGTAGGGGTCGTCGACGCCTGCGGTCCGCAGGATCGTCTGCACGGGCTCTGCGAGGAGCTCCGGGCTCTCGTCCAGCTCCGTGAGGCAGCGGGCCTCGTTGTACTCCAGCTTCTGCAGGCCGCCCCGGGTCTCGAGCATCGCCAGGTGGACGTGGGTCAACGCTACGCCGATGTTCCGGGTTGCGGTGCTGTCCGACAGATCTCGCTGGAGCCGGGCCCTGGAGAGCTTGTCCACGAGCGCGCCCAGGAGGCCCGTCGCAATCTCGAGGTTGCCCTCGCTGTTTTCGAAGCGGATCGGGTTCACCTTGTGGGGCATGGTCGAGGACCCTACAGCGTTTCCGTCGGCCCGCTCCTTGAAGAAGCCCATGGACAGGTAGAGCCAGAAGTCCCGGTCCAGGTCGATGATTACGTTGGCCACCTGGCGGGTCAGGTTCAGGTACTCGCCCCAGGCGTCATGATCCTCGATCTGGGTGGTGGCCCGGTTGGGCACGAAGCCGAGGCGCGTCACGAACCGCTCCGAGAATCCCAGCCAGTCATATTCCGGGTACGCGGCCACGAAGGCTGACCAGTTCCCGGTGGCCCCGTTGAGCTTGCCGCAGAACCGGAACCCGTCCAGGCGCTCGTAGAGCCGCAGGAGGCGCTCGATGAAGACGGCGATCTCCTTGCCCGCGGTGGAGGGCGAGGCCTTCTGGCCGTGGGTCCGGGTGGGCATGGGGGACGCGCTCAGGGGTGCGGCCATGTCCCTCAGGGTCCGGATGAGGCGGCCCAGGGTCGGGAGCTGCTCCTCCACCCGGTACCCGTCCAGCATCATGTTGAAGGCCAGGTTGTTCACGTCCTCCGAGGTCAGCCCGAAGTGGATCCGGTTGGGATCCGACAGGGCGAGCTCCTCCCGCAGGAAGATCTCCACGGACTTCACGTCGTGGCGGGTGGTGTCCTCGATGGCCTTGATGCGCTCGAAGTCCCCGTCATCGAAGCGCTCCATCACGACCTGGATGGCGGCCTTGCGGTCCGCCGGAATGGGTGGCCAGAGGCCGGTCTCCTCCTGAGCCAGCAGGTATGCGCACTCCACCTGGGTCCGGGCCTCCATGAGCGCGAACTCCGAGAAGTACTCTCCGAGGTGGCCAACTTTACCGGCGTAGCGTCCGTCCAGCGGTGAGATCTCCCGGCCCATCAGCGCCCCCGCACCTCGGCGTCGGCTGCCCTCTGGCCAGCCTTGGTCTCCTCGATCTCCTGGTCGATACGTATGCGCAGGTCCGGCAGGTTCAGGCAGCGAAGGGCCAGGCCCGCGGCGTTGACAGGATCCACCACGGTCGCGGCCGGCGTCTTCGACGGCATCATCAGGGAGGAGCCGATGTTGAGCATGAGATCCGTCTTGTCTGCGAAGGGCGGGCAGGAGATCACGGGCAGGTTCAGGTTCGCGGCCAGCGCGCCGCCAAGCCCGTTGGAGCGCCCGGCCACCGCAATGACCGCGCCGTGCTCCATGGAGCCGTTGTACTCCCGGGCCAGCTCGAGGATGTCCTCACCGTTCTTGTGCGCGGACACGACCCGCAGCTCGGTGAACACCGGGTACGGCTCCAGGGCCGCCTGGATCTTTTCACAGAAGGGGAGGTCCGCCTTGGAGCCCATGACGATGGCGACGAAGCCGGGCTTCACGAGGCCCTCCGCCACCAGCCCTCGGGCGAGTCTTCGGGAGGGCGAAGCATTGCCCAGCGCCAGGGGCTCCCCCACGATCCGCTCGAATATATCCAGGTAGCGCCGGGTGGTCTCCGAGATGACATCCGCCGGCAGGCGCGCGGGGATGCCGTCTTCGGTCTTGTTCGTAAGGAGCCACTGCCGGACGTATTCCTTGTCCAGCTCCACTGCGTTTTCGGGGTCCTTCTCCCAGTCCTCCCTGAACCAGTACCGGGAGGAGTCGGGGGTGTGGATCTCATCGATGATGGTAAGCTCCCCGTCCACGAGACCGAACTCGTACTTGGTGTCCACGAGGAGGATTCCCTTCTCCTCCAGGATCCGGGTGCCGTGCTCGAACAGCGTTCGGGCCGCGTCCACGACCTGCGCCCAGATCGACGCCTCTACCAGCGCCGAGTTGACGATCTCATTTGGGGTGATGGGCCGGTCTACCTTCTCCTTGGTGGTGGGAGTGAGGAGGGGCTTTGGGAACTTCTGGTTCTTGGTGAGGCCGTCCCCGACCTCTACCCCGGAGAAGACCCGGTTGCCCACCCGGTACCCGCGCCACATGGAGCCCGTGAGGTAGCCGCGCATGATCACCTCGACCCGCAGGGGCATGGCCTCCTTGACGAGGCTCGCGTTGGGGTCGACCTGGCGGATCAGGTGGTTCGGGAGGATGTCTTCGGTCTCAGCGAACCACCAGTTGGCGAGGCCGTTGAGGACCGCACCCTTCTTGGGGATCGGGGTCTCCAGCACCTTGTCGAACGCGGAGACCCGATCCGTGACGACGATGAGCCGCTGGTTTCCGTTGACGCGGAAGCTCTCCCGGACCTTTCCGGACGCGAGCTTGACCAACTGCGGGGTCTCGACACGATTGAGGACGTCAATCATTGGTGCCTCCTAATGCTTGAAGTGTCGGGTGCCGGTGAAGACCATGACCAGCCCGAGCTCATCGCAGCGTTTGACCACTGACTTGTCACGGATGGAGCCGCCGGGCTGAAAGAGGTTCCGTACCCCGGCCTCTGCGGCCAGCTCCACGTTGTCCGGGAAGGGGAAGAACGCATCGGAGATGAGGTAGGTCGAGCGGAGCTCCTCGGCCACGTACTCCCCGTCACCTTCCCTGGCCAGGTTCTCCTTGGTCCGTGCCAGCGCTAGCTGGGTGGAGTTCACGCGGTTCGGCTGCCCCGCGCCGATGCCCAGGAGTTGACACATCCCATCATCCCGGCGTCGCACCAACACGATGGCGTTGGACTTCACCTGTCGCACCGCGACCATGCCGAAGGCCAGGAGCTCTTCGTCGATCTCTCCCGGGTTTGCCACGGTCTTGACCTCCAGGGTTTCCCAGAGCGCGGCGTCGGAGTCCTGGAGCAGGGCCGCGCCTGCGAGGAGGCGCACATCCGCCGGACGGGCCGCGTCCTTGGGCTCGAAGCGCACGACGCGC
>CAZNWW010000590.1:0-3128 GCA_964576155.1 uncultured Myxococcales bacterium
GGTGGATATGCTCGGCGCAGGGATCGGCGAGTACGTCCTTGTGGGGCATGGCAGCCGAATTCGGGACATCACCGTCGGTCGGGCGGTCCCCACCAAGGAGGTCGTCCTGGCCATCGTGGACCGGGCCGCAGTCGATCGCGGCCAGGTGGACGCAAGGGATGGGCAGTCATGATCCTCGGCACTATCGTCGGTACCGTGTGGGCCACGAAGAAGAACCCGTGGCTGGAGGATCTGAAGCTCGTTGTCGTCAGGCCACGGTGCTGGTACGACCCCGCCCACGACGTGGATCATTTCGTCGCCGTGGATCGCCTCGATGCCCGGATCGGACAGGACGTGGTGGTCTGCATCGGGCGGCCCGGCAGGAGCGATCTCGGGGACTACCGGTATCCCGTCGAGGCCTCGGTGGCCGCCATCGTCGATCGCGTCGAAATCGGCGCGGGCGCGGAGGCTGCTCCATGAAGCTGGGGCGCGTCATCGGTGAGGTCTGGGGGACACAGCGTTCCGCCCGGCTCGGGCCTGAGAAGATGCTGCTGGTCGCTATCCTCGGCGCTCCGGGAGCGGACGGAAACCGCTCCCTCAGCGGGCGAGTGGTGGTGGCTCTCGATAACCTGGGGGCCCGAACTGGAGAGATCGTGACCGTGGCCTGGGGAAGCGGTGCGCGGGCTGTGTTGAAGGTACCGGTGAACAGGGACGTGCTGGCGGACGCAGCCATCACCCGCATCGTGGACGGCATGTCCGCTCGAGGGGAGTAGTCATGTTCATGGCACGAGTTGTGGGCACGGTGTGGTCCACGATGAAGTGGAAAGAGCTGGAGGGGCTGAAGCTCCTCCTGGTGCGGCCCTACCACCTGGGAGAGCTCAAGGAGGGCACCGCGCCCAATGGGGCCCTCCACGACGGCGTCGTGGTCGCCGACATCCTGGGCGCAGGAGTCGGTGAAGACGTGGTGATAGCGTACGGACACTCCGCCCGAGTGGGCATTGAGCCGCAGCTCCCTGAAGGGACGGCCCCGACCCGTCCCATCGACGCGGCGGTCGTGGCCATCGTCGATCGGTACCAGGTGGAGCCTGACGAAGGAGTCGAAGGATGAAGAAGACGATCAGCGAGACGGACCTCCAGCGCCTGGTCGAGGATGGTGCAGTGCAGGTGAGCAGGGACATGATCCTGACGCCGTCGGCGCGGGAATACGCGGCGCGCAAGGGGATCAAGCTACGATACCAGGAGGATATGAGCCGGGCCCAGGCCCCACTGGATGGGGTCTCCCTCGGCCGCCTCATCGAGGACGTGGTGGTGCAGGAGCTGGCCAGGGCGGAGCCCATCGAGCCCCAGGCGCAGACGCCCTCGACCGACGAGAGCCCCCCTACCCTTGGAGAGCAGCTCGACGCGGTCCGCGCCGAGGTGCCGGACGCGCATGGCGACGGCGACACCAGCCGCGGCCGAGCGGTCATCGCCGTGATCGGGAACAATCGTCCAGGCGTCGTCGCCCGGATCTCCACCGCGGTGGCCGCCGCGGGCGGGGACCTGGCGGCCATGAGCCAGGTCATCGTCGACAACTACTTCAGCTTGATCTTCCTGGTGAACCTTGAAGGTCTCCAGGCCAAGGGCGTGAGCTTCCGGGTCTTCAAGGAGCGCCTCAAGGACGAGGCGGCGGCCATCGGGCAGGTGGAGGTCCTCGTGATGCACGAGCGGATCTTCAGGGCCATGCACAAGGTCTGAGCTATGCTGTTCAACCCAGAAGAGATCCACGAGACCATCCGGATGATCGGGGCGGAGCATCTTGACATCCGCACCACCACCATGGGGGTCTCCCTCCTGGGCGGTCCGGGCGGCAAGGACGTCGAGGCCCTCTGTCGATTCGTCTATGACCGGATCTATGAGAGGGCCAGCCGGCTGGTGGAAGCAGCGCAGCAGGTGGAGGACACCTACGGGGTTCCGATCTGCAACAAGCGGGTAGCGGTGACCCCGATCTCGATCGTCGCCGACGGGCTGCGCTCGGTGGAGGAGTATTGCGCGGTCGCAATGTCCCTGGATCGCGTCGCCGAGCACATCGGCGTCGACTACATCGCCGGGTACTCCGCGTTGGTCCACCTGGGGATGAGTGCAGGCGACCGGCTCCTCACCGAGAGCCTCCCCACGGTCATGGCGAACACCTCGCGGGTCTGCGGTTCGCTGAACCTCGGCACCACCCGGAACGGGATCAACATGAACGCCGTCCGGATGATGGGCGATGTGATCGTCGAGGTCTCCAAGGCCGTCCCGGATGGCTCCGGCTGCTCCCGGCTGGTGGTCTTCACCAACGCAACCGAGGACAACCCCTTCATCGCCGGGGCGTTCCACGGTGTCGGCACTCGTGACGCGGTGATCAACGTGGGCGTCAGCGGTCCCGGCGTGGTCCTCGGCGCGCTGCGCCGGCTCAAGAGAACCGGGGGTATGAAAGACCTCCACACCATCTCCGAGACCATCAAGCGGATGTCCTTCAAGATCGCCCGGGCCGGTGAGCTGATCGGGCGGGAGGTGGTGGATCGACTCGGCCCCCCGGTAGGGTTCGGGGCAGTGGATCTCTCTCTGGCGCCGACCCCGGCCGTCGGGGACAGCATCGCTGAGATCCTGGAGATCATGGGCCTGGAGTCCACCGGTGCCCCCGGCACCACCGCCGCGCTGGCCATGCTGGTGGACGCGGTGAAGAAGGGCGGCGCGATGGCTTCGAGCTATGTGGGCGGGCTCTCAGGCGCGTTCATCCCCGTAAGCGAAGACGCGGGTATGGTGGCTGCGGTGAAGCGGGGATCCCTGACCTTGGAGAAGCTGGAGGCCATGACCGCGGTCTGCTCAGTGGGTCTGGACATGGTCGCCGTGCCCGGGGACACCCCTCCTGAGACCATCGCCGGGATCATCGCGGACGAGATGGTCATCGGGATGGTCAACAACAAGACCACCGCAGTACGTATCGTGCCGCTCCTCGGCAAGCAGGCGGGCGAGTCCGTCGACCTGGGCGGGCTCCTGGGAGAGCTCATTGCGATGGACGTGAACCGCTTCTCTCCCAGGGAGTTCATTCGACTCGGCGGCCGGATCCCACCACCAATCACCAGCGTGAAGAACTAGATGAACTCCCTCCCCGGTGGGAGGGGCTTAAG
>CAZNWW010000591.1:0-3126 GCA_964576155.1 uncultured Myxococcales bacterium
GACTGGACCTGCGACGAGGATGCGGGCGCCTGCGTGCAGGATCCGGCCAACGGCTGCGGCAACATCCCCTCCACGGGGATCTGCATTATTGGGACCACCCTGGCGGTCTGCGTCACCAACGAGATCATCGAGACGGATTGCACCCTCACCGACGAGATCTGCGCCTTCGTGCCCGAGGAGGGCGTCCACGACTGCGTCGGGGTCTGCGAGCCGGATTGTGTCGGCCCCGACGGAGTCCCAATACACTGTGGCGATGATGGCTGCAGCGGCTCGTGCGGCGACTGCCCCAAGGGTCAATCCTGCGAGGCGGGTGTCTGTGAAGAGCTGGCCTGCCTCCCCGCCTGCGTGGACCAGGAGTGCGGGGACGACGGCTGTGAGGGCTCCTGCGGTACCTGCGGTGACGGCGAGCTCTGCGCGGCGGGAATCTGCATCGACGACGGCGAGGGCTGCCCCGACGGCACTGTCCTCGTGGACGGCGAATGCGTCCCCGAGGACGGCGATGTCGTCGGCGACATTGGCGGCGGCGGCGACACCGGCGGTGCCATCGGCGGCAAGGCGTCGAGTGGTTGTTCGGTGGGGACCCGGCCCGAAGCAGGCGGCTGGCTGCTGATGCTGCTGTTCGCGGCGATGGTTGCAGTCCTTCGGAAGCGGAGTACGACGGTCGCCTGCAGGCTGTAGCTACTCCGCCAGACCTTCCCGGATCTTGGCAAGCGCCTGCTCGGTGAGCTGTCGCGCTCGCTCCCTGGTGATGTTGAGCCGGCCCCCGATTTCCTCGAGGGTCCAGGGGCCTGCCTCGGCCACGTCCAGCGCACAGGAGACCGCTATCTGGTTAACCCCCAGGCCGGGGAAGTTGAACTTGATCCGACCGGTGCGGGGGTTCACGTCCAGGTAGAGGTGGTAGCGGCAGGACACGAAAGCGCAGGGTCTCTGGATCGTCGCGCATTCTGCGCGGCAGCTCGGACGCTGCATCTTCGCCATGGAATCCGGCCGGATACGAATCTCCGGCCGCTCCGCGGTCTCTGCGCCGTTCTTCAACTGCGTGGCGATGATCGCCTCCCGCTCCCTCTTCCTATCCTCGTCCAAGTACATCGCGGCCCCCCTGCGGTTTCTAATGATCCTTCTGATCGATCTGATTTAAATCCCCTCAAGGGCTAACTTCCCAAAATCCGTGGTTCTGGTCAAGTGTCAAGGGGTACTGATCATTAATTCCAGGTGATTGCTTAGATTCCAGCCAGTTATGCGCGCAAAGAAGATACCTTGGATCCTAGAAGATCATTCCAGATTGATCTGATTATAATGATCCGAGTGATCCGGTCGCGCCTGATCTCCCCCGATATCGCACCCCGGCACCTTGCCACAAACATTTGAATTTGCTATGTTTCCCGGCGTCGTCCTGCATTTGTTCTTGGACCTCTGGGGGATTTTTGTGAAGACGTTCATCAAGATTGCTATTTTCTCCGTGATTCTAGCTGGTTTCATCTCATCATGCGGCAGTGCCAACGGCGCAGACGCACCGGATTCGGACAAGGCGGCCAAGACCAAGGTGGATCCGGACGCGAAGTTCTACTCTTTCACCATCGAGCCGGCCGCCATCATCGTCGGTGAGGAGACCGCGGTGCTGGTGACGGTGAACCCCGCGGACGGGTACAAGTGGAACGACGAATACCCCGCCAGGTTCCAGGTCTCCGGCGTGAAGGGGCTGACCATTGGGAAGAACGAGTTCAAGGCCAAGAAAAAGGACATCGTCACGAAGGGCAAGAAGGCCGCGTTCACCATCCCGGTCACCGCGGCCCGGGCCGGCCCGTTCTCCTTGACACTGGAGGGCGGCTTCTCGGTCTGCAACGAGACGTCTTGCAAGATCTTCCGCAAGAAGACCATCGATCTGAAGATCGAAGCCAGATGACATCACCCGCCGGGAGACAGACCGTGGACGGGAGAGACTTCATCAACGAGATCTCCGGCCGCGTCCAGGAGGACTTCGTCGCCTCCCGCCGCGTGCTCACCTTCGACGAATACATCGACGAGGTCACGGCCCGCCCCGAGGCCCTCCTGCGGAGCGCGGCACAGTATCTCGACGATGCGATCGGGAGCTTCGGACGTTCAGCCATCGACCGGGTCTATGGCCGGGTGCACCGCTATCACTTGTTCGATCTCGAGGCCACAGGTGGACGCGGGCGGGTCATCGGCCAGGAGGAGGTGCAGGAGGCCGTAGCTCAGGAGATCTCTCACTTCGCCCACCAGGGCCAGACGTCCCGCCTGATCCTCCTCCACGGCCCCAATGGTTCGGCCAAGACTTCCCTGGTCCAGGCCCTGGCCAAGGCGCTGGTCGAGTACTCCCATGGTGACGACGGTGTCCTGTACCGCTTCAACTGGATCTTCCCCACCGCTGCCACCCAGGGGAAGCACGTCGGATTCGCGTCGGTGGCAGGTGAGGCGCTCCCTGGGGATGCCTCCTACGCGCACCTGGATCCGAGGGACATTGCGGCATCGGTCCCCAACGAGCTCCGCGACCACCCGATCTTCCTCCTCCCCCGGAGGGCCCGAAAGGAGCTGCTGGAGCACCTGGTGGACGGTGGACGTCTTTCCAAGGACTTCCGCCTGTCGGATCACGTCCGGGGAGGGGACCTCGGTCCCATGTCCCGGCAGATCTTCGATGCGCTGCTCACCGCGTCCGGCGGAGACCTCGCCGCGGTGCTCCGCCACATCCAGGTGGAGCGCTTCTACCTGTCCAGACGCTACCGCCACGGCGTGGTGACCATCGAGCCCCAACTCCACGTGGACGCGATGGCTCGACAGCTCACCATGGAGGAGTCCTACGGCAACCTCCCCGGGGTCCTGCGCCACCTCTCCTTCTGGCAGTTCTCCGGCGGCCTCGTGGACGCAAATCGAGGCCTGGTGGAGTTCAGCGACCTCCTCAAGCGACCGCCGGACAGCTTCAAGTACCTGCTCTCCTCCACGGAGAAGGCATCGGTCCCCGTAGGCGACCACGTCCTCTACCTGGACGTGGTCTACATGGGCACCACCAACGACCAGCACCTCGCCGGCTTCAAGCAATCCCCGGACTTCCCGTCGTTCAAGGCCCGACTCCAGCTGATTCGTGTACCCTATATCCGGGACTACCGGGTC
>CAZNWW010000592.1:0-3123 GCA_964576155.1 uncultured Myxococcales bacterium
AGACCGTGGTCTCCCGCCACCAACCGGGGATGGTCGATCATTCAGCGGGCCCCTTGGGGGCAACTCCGTTGCCCTCCTGGTGGATAGGGGCGGGGTGGGTTCCCAGGAGATGATCCCACTCGATGTCCAGAAGCGCCTTGCCCTCGGGGCTCAGGCCGTCCCATCGACGGATCAGATGGGCCGCCCTGCCGTCGGTGGGGGAGTCGTGCCAGAGGCCGTAGCGACGCTGCCGGGCCTCGGACTCCGCTAGGATGAATTCATCCCGCCGGGCATGCTCGAAGCGGGTCATAGCGACCGCGTAGCCCCGGCGGATGATCTCCCGGTTGAAGTTGGTGCCGTCCACCCAGACGTAGGCAAGGAGGCGGTCATACTTGTCCCGCTTCTGAGGGCCGAACTCCAACCCCACGACCTTCCCTTCGAGCCACTTTCGGGTGAACGCAGAGGCCTCCTTCCCGAAGCGCTGGACCGGCATGGCCGGGTGCTTGGTCTCCGGCGTGTCCACGCCGATGAGTCGGACCTTGTCGCCGCCTTCGAGGATCAGGGTGTCCCCGTCAACAACCCGGTCCACCCGGTGCTGGACAACACTCACTGGCCCCGCCGGGCCGCAGGCCGCCATGGCTGCAACGAACGCTACCACGAGGATAAATCGAAGAATGATCCGCCTGAACTTCAACACAGACCTCACCGCCGTCAGATGTCTCAAACCTAAGGTCACCAAACGCCGAAGTCAATCATCCCGGACACCCGTAGCGCGACGGCGGATCTTCTTTTTCAATGCGCGGCCGCACGTGCGCCGGTAGCGGTGTGCACCCGGCCGTCCAGGGCCGTCGCTACTCCATCTCCTGTCTCCCCTCGGGTCTCCTGGCCCGTGAGGAGCAGCTCCACCCGTTCAGGGAACTCGTCCCAGGCCACGAGCTGCCACCCGTGGCGCTCGCAGGCCTCCTCCACCGCCATGAGGATGCAGTTCACCAGATCTTGATGGGTGCGTCCACCGAGGCCCCCGGGGAAGATCTCGTGGAAACGATAGGTCGCCATGTGGACGAAGGTCTGGGTCTTACGCTGATCGAGCCAACTCCTGATCCGTTTCATTTCCTCACCTCCCGTGGTGGAATGATCGGTAGAGTTATTCGAAGAGCAGCCCGCCCGGGGAAGCAACGCTCTCGCATTTCAGAAATTCCCGCTTGACGCCCATCCCCGGTGGGGCAACGATCGAAACGGTGCGCTACCTTCGGGACGCTCAAAGGAGAGAGGAATGCGACACCGCCTGTTCATCGTCTTCGGCGCCATGACTTTCCTCGCTGGAGGGTGCGGCGCATCAGCGACCTCCGGTGGCGAAGACCTCAGCGTGGACACTGTCGACGCGGACGGCGCCGGGGTTTGTCTGGGCACATCCTGTGACTCTCCGGCGGACTGTGGTCCCCCCGGCCCCTGCGTGTCGCTGCTGACCTGCGAGGGCGGCTGCTGCGTCGCTGATCTACAGCCCGAAGGCTCGGCCTGCGTGGAGCCTTGCATCGAGGGTGGTACCTGCGACTCTGAGGGGACCTGCATCGGCGGCGCCTTGGTCTCCTGCCCCGATGAGGACGGTAACCCCTGCACCGAATCCGACTGCGATCCGAAGACCGGTCTCTGCGGGGGGATCGAGAGACCGGTCGAGGACGGCACGACCCCCTTCGATACCGCGTGCTGGACAGGGATCATCTGTGCGGGAGGGGAGCCGGATCTTGCGACAGCCGAAGCCACGGATCTCAAGCTCAATTGTGAAAACCAGGACGCGTCGAAGGACTTGAACGGCTGCATAGAGGGGGGTGTACTGCATCGACAGCGAGGCCGAATGCCTCACCCTGTATCATGACCCGGGGACCCAATGCTGGATCGCCGGGGGCGGCGGCACCTCGCACACCTGCCACGGCCGCTCCTGCGACGAGGCGGGGACCTGCGCCGCAGATGACACCCTGTCTGAAACCTGCGACGACGACGCCTATCCCACGGAATGCGGCCCTGCGTGTCGATCCTGCACCGAGTTGACCTGTTCCTGGATCGAAGACCCGGGCAGCGGCAGCGGCATGCAGGCCTACTGCCGGCCCGAGGCCCTGGTAGGGATCGTGTGCGACGACGGTGATCCCTGCACCGCCGGGGAGACCTGTGTCGAGGGAGTCTGCGCCGGCGGGGCAGTCCAGGACCCCTGCTGCGGCGACGGCCTCTGCGAACCCGCGGAGGCCTGCGCCTGCGTCGATGACTGTCTCGGGACATCCTGTGGAGACGACCCCTGCGTCCCCGGCCAGAGCTGCCAGCCGAACGGGGCATGCGGCGGCGGACAAGTGCAGGACCCTTGCTGTGGGGACGACGTCTGCGCCCCGGCAGAGGTCTGCGCCTGCGTCGACGATTGCCTGGATGAATCTTGCGATGACGGGGATCCCATGACCTCGGGAGATGCGTGCCAGGTCAACGGCTCATGCGCGGGCCAGACTTCGGTCTCCTGCGGACCGCTGGATGGAAGCGATGGAACCCTGGGCTCTGTCGTGCTGCTGGGTGCGGTGACGATCAACACCAGCACCGGGGCAATCACCGCCGGGGGGGACACGGTGGTCCCCGCGGGCTCGGACGGGTTCGAGGTCGTGCCGCAGGCAGGCTTCGCCAACGGCTTCTCCGCACCTGGTCTCGCGGTGTTCCACTTCTCTGATCTGGAGATCACAGCAGGGGCCCAGGTCACGGTGACGGGGGCCAACGGGCTCGCACTCCTTGCGACGGGAGAGCTGACCGTGGCCGGACAACTGAGCCTCAGCGGGACCTCCGGCGTCTCCGGGGGTGTCAATCAGGGCGGCTCGGGCGGCGGCGGCGGGGGCGGAGGCGAAGGAGGCGACGGCGCCTCGGGCGGCGGTGGCGGCGGAGGCGGCTATGTGCGGGTGGAGGCCGTGACGATCGTCTTGCAGGGGTTGATTCAGGGGGTTGTGACGCAGTCGCAGCCTTGATCATCCAGCCCTGTGGGAGGGTTTTTCAGCTGAGCTGAGCGAACGCAGGTCGCTCGTGCGAAACTGATGTCCTTTGGGTACAATCCCCCGACGTCGGCCCTAAACTGAAGTTCCCCTGAGCAAAATCAGGATGTAGCCAGTACCTATAGAGAGA
>CAZNWW010000593.1:0-3121 GCA_964576155.1 uncultured Myxococcales bacterium
GCCGTGTCTTCGTCCCGCTTGAAGAGCCACGGAGAGACAAAGTAACCCACCAGCGGCGGCAGGAGGTAAAGGGGTGCGGACGCAGGGTCCATCTCGATGCCCAGGAACCAGCCCAGGGTGAAGGTGTAGAGGGTTGCGATGCCGACCTCCACCGCTACGACGATCATTCGTCGGGTGCGGCGGGTAATCAGCCAAGCAAAGAGCGCCAGGAGGAGCCAGATCAGGACAGCGCCCTTCCATACGCCGGTAACCACCGGCGCGCTGAGCTCGTAGGCCACGACCGGAGATCCGGAGATCGTTACCTTCACTGCGTCGTCCCGTGTGGACACGCCGTCCTGGAGATCGGCGAGGATTCCCCGGGCGCGCATCAACAACTCCCCGGGGAGATCGGTGACGTCGCCGGTGAAGACCGAGAGTGCGCCGTCGACCAGGAGGCTCTGCTCGGCCTCAGCGCGGACCGTCAGCAGCTCCTCAGCGAAGGTCTCGGCGACGCCGTCCGGGTACTCCATCTCTACGTACCCCGGGGCCTTGGCGATGATCGCGGTCAACCGCTCCTTGACGTCGCGGTCGGCGCCAAGGAGCGCAGCCATCGCGCCCCAATCCTCCGGCGTCGGCTCGAAGGGGGCCTCAGGTGAGTTCGCGTGGACCTTCAGCCGCTCCATGACCGCCGCCTTCACCGGGCCGTTCGAACTTCCGCCTCCGCCGCGCAGGGCGTCCACCGCCTCGTCCACCCTGGACGCCGGAATCCTGGAACCGAGACGTCGCCGGACCGCGTCGAGCCGCGCCCGAGCCACCTCGCCCGGGGCACCTGCCGAGCAAGACACCGCCCGCCGGGCGGACGCCAGGATCCCCTCGAGGTCGCCCATGCGATCCGCAGGAATTCTGGCGACGACCATGGCCTCGCTACGGACCTTGGTGACCAGGGAGCGGATGTCGTCGTTGCCCGCGAGCAGGAACCACAGCCGCCCCAGTGACTCAGGCTCCACAGGGATGCGATAGACCCCCTGGAAGCTGAAATTCAGGAACGCGAGGACCTGGCCCAGTGAGCGGACATCGCTGAAGGT
The DNA here is from genome assembly GCA_964576155.1 of uncultured Myxococcales bacterium. GTDB lineage: Bacteria > Myxococcota_A > UBA9042 > CAIXZC01 > CAIXZC01 > CAZNWW01. The sequence continues at coordinate 1,065 of CAZNWW010000593.1, forward strand.
CCCGGTCCCTTCCAGGCAATCGGTGAGGCGCAGGAGCCGGGCCGCATCCTCAGGGCGGTTGTAGTCACCCTCCGCGTGGATCTGCAGGAGATCCGCGCCGCCGAAATGTCTGTCGAAGAAGCTGATGGCCCGGCCCACGGGATCTGACTTGAAGAAGAGCTGACGAGGCAGCGTTCGGAAGCTGATCTGAGTCGCGCCGAGGATGCCCACACCGAGGACCGCCATACCCAGGATCACCGCTATCACGGGGCGGGGCCGCCTGGTGCGGCCGTCTGCACCGCCGGCCCCGGGCCGCAGCCAGGATGCCGCCGGCACGAAAACGAGGAGGGCGGCCACCAGGATTGCGATCATGCCTGCCGCGGCTGCCAGTGCGAAGCCGGTCACGGGCTGTGGGGTCACGAAGGCCACGCTCCCGAGGGCCAACGCGGCGCCGAAAGTCATCAGCATGGTCCGCGGCGCAAGGACCGACGCACCTGGCGCCTGTGCGCCGGAGGCGCGTTCCCCTGCGGCTCGGGAAAAGAGGGCCATCGCGACCGCAACCACGGCCAAAGCTGCCAGGCCGGTCTCCGACGAGATCGGTACTCCAAGCACGCCGAGGAGGCCAAACCAGAGGAGGAGCGAAGCAACCGTGGAGACGAGCACCACAAGGATCGCACCGAGCCGCCATCCGATGAGCAGCAAGGGGATGAAGAAGAGGACCGCGCCGACCGCGGCGATGCGGGGCGCCCGCTCGGTGAGTCGTGTGGAGATAGCGTCTCCCACGAAGGGCGCACCGAAATACACCGCCTTCAAGGACCCGCGGTGGGCCTCGACTACCTCCCGGATGCGTGCCGTGGTGTCCCCGGTCGCGCGCTCCGGCTCGACCTGGATGATCACAAGATAGGCCCGCCCGTCTGCGCTGACGAAAGAGCCCCGCAGATTCGGATCATCGCGGATGAGTTCGGCGAGAGCCCCGCGCTCCTCAGGTGTTTCCGGGACCCCCTCCAAGGTGCCGCCCAAGGCCAGAATTCCGTCCGGGCTGCGCCGGGCCGCCTGCATGTTCGAGAGACTGCGGGCTTGTCGGACGCCGGCGTCCTTGAGCTGGTCCACCTCGCTTGTGATCAGCTGCAGCGCGGTGAGGCCTTCCCGGGACAAACCCTCTCCCGGCTCCTCCAGTCCCACAATCAGGGTGTCAAAGACCTCGAAGCGCTGAGACATTTCGACCCAGTACCGGACCGCGTCGGAGTCTCCAGGCAGAGACGACGCAGGGTCGGTCTCGAACGGAATCGTTGGCAGCGACAACGTACAGAACCCGGCGGCAACAATGGACAGGGCGAGAACAAGCAGGCGGCGCCGGGTCAGGATACCGAAGAGTTGAGACCAGGGAAGATGTCGCTCAGGGGGCATCCTTGAAGACCCCCGCGTGCTCTTCCAGGAGTCGGGCGCAGTCCCAGCCGGACTCCTCCCCCGGCCCGGCCACCTTCCGCAGGTGCCAGATATTGTCCTCCTCGGATGGGAGGATCGGCGCGACGGTCTTCAAGGCGGCAGAGGTCGCGCCCACCGCGCCCTCGTCAATCGAGAACATCATCGAGCCCGAGAGCCAATGGCCGTCGTTGCTCAGCGTGCCCGCTTCGATGGACCAGACCGCCCGGCGCACCATGTACCGATCTCCTTCGGGGGCAAGAACGTGGACCGTAAGACCGGGGTTTCCGTCCTCGTCCTGGTCCCAGACCCGCGGGTCGCCCGGGCCGTTGGGCAGGAGATCCGTGAAGGGATCATCCATGTCCTGGAGTCCCCAGGTCCAGGCGATCTCCTGCGCAATTGGCACACCGTCGCCGTCCAGCTCCAGCTCCACCGTGGCCGCACCTATGGCCTCCCGAGACGCGTCGGGCAATTCGGTCTCGCCCATCCCGCCGGGGAGATCCACCACCGTGAGCTGGTCACAGAAGGTGAGGGAAGCGACGCCGCCCTCCTCCGGGACGGAGACCAGGAAGAGGTTGGTCAGCTCCAGGGCGCTGGGATCCGCGAAGATCTTCATTCCGCCGGTGAGCATCATGCGCATGACCCAGATCCCGCCT
>CAZNWW010000594.1:0-3118 GCA_964576155.1 uncultured Myxococcales bacterium
CGGATCTCCCGCGGCCGGTCCTCATCGTGGTCGGGGATGTGGTCTCGCTTCGGCGCATCCTGGCCTGAAATCAAGAGCGTTCAGGGTTTCACCTTTACTCTGGCGGGCGTCCACTGTAGGATATGTCACAATTCCTATGGACATGGAGGCTGTCCGTGGACACGAACTTCATCCATGTACGCCGGGGAGGCTTGGGCTTGCCATGACCATCGACCTGAAGAGAACGAACCAGGAGCTGGGCGAGGTGGACGCTTTGGCTCGGGTTCGTTGGGCCGCAGAGACCTTCGGTGCCGGGGCTGTGCTCCTCTCGAGCATGCAGCGGACCTCCTCCGTGCTCATGCATTTGTTGCATCGTGCGGGCTTGGACACCGAGGTCCTCTTCGTGGACACGGGGTTCCACTTCCATGAGACCCTGGCGCTTCGGGACGAGTTCATTCGGCGCTTCGGATTGAACGTCGTAACCCTCTACCCGGAGTCTACCCCCGAGCAGCAGGAGGAGAAGTTCGGCTGCAAGCTCTACAAGTCCGTGGATGGACAGCCGATCTGCTGCGAGCTCCGCAAGGGCAAGGCCTTCCTGGACTACATGACGACGACCGGCCGAACCGCAGTGTTCGGCGGACTTCGTCGGTCCGAGGGCGGGCCCCGGACCCACCTGGATGTGGTCGGCGAGGACCCCCGCTTCGGTGGGTACCGGGTCCACCCCATCGTGGACTGGGACGATGGGATGCTCGAAGCCTACGTTACCGAGTACGACGTCCCGCTCCATCCGCTCCATGGCCGCTGCTTCCCGAGCATCGGCTGCCAGTGCTGCACTACCGCTGTGTACCCGGGCGAGGGCTCCCGCGCCGGCCGCTGGCGGCACCTGCGAGAAGGAGACGATGCAGGCCCCGTCTACTGCGGTCTCAATTTCTCCGATGGTTCGGGGATCTAGCCCCATTTACCTGATTACTGGACTATAATGTCCAGGACACCTGCTGCGAGATCGACAAAGCGACGTGACGTATTGGGGGCCCCATGGGCGGATTTCTGGACAGATTCCGGGCGCTGGTTGCGCCGGCAGCGACCGAGGGACGGCCTGCGGCGCCCACGCCGACTTCGGTCGATGAAAAGATAGCGCTGGGCGTGCTCCTGTGGATCGTGGCTGACGCCGACGGCCGTTTCGTCGATGAGGAGAGGGACCTGATCGAGCAGGTCCTCACCAGCCACAGGGGGGTGGGGCCGGCAGACCTCGCGGTCGTGATGGCCTCCGTGGAGCAGGCCGCTGTGGAGCGAGTCGATCTCTACGCATTCACTCGTGAGGTGGCGTCGGGTCTGGACCCGGCAGCGCGGATGGAGATCGTCCGGCATCTCTACCGGGTGGCCTGCGCGGATGGCTCTGTGGACCACGATGAGGTCGAGGTGATCCGCCAGATCTCCGGACTCCTCCGGGTCCCTCACAGGGACATGATCGACGCGAAACTGGCCGCCAAGGCCGAGTTCGGGATCAGTTGAAGCTGACTCTGGAGCCTCCTCACGCGGGCGCCGCGTAAATAATATTGCAGTTCTGGGTAGAAACTGTTTTGTTTATCCGGGGGTAGTGGTTTATCTTCTATTGGAGAGGTTGAGTCTGAAACCCGTCCGCCCCGGGCACAGGAGGAATCCATGAAGAAGACTATTTGTCTCGCCATGCTTTTCGCTCTCGCCGTATTCGTCACGGGCTGTGACCAGGAAGGCGACACCACCCCGGGCGTAACAGATGAATACCCAGAGGATTTCAGCTTTGTCGGCCAAGGCGAGGTGGACAAGGAGCCGCCGGTCGTCGAAGAGAACATCAAGCTGACGGGGCTCATTGATCCCGGCCTCGAGTTGGTGGTCATTCCCGACATCGGGAACCCTGTGATGGAGGACGAACTCACCATCGAGGAGCAGGAGCGGATCGACATCCTGAGGACCGCGATCGAGCAGGGCCTCGACATGGGCCGCGTCCGCTACCTCGAGGAGATGACCCTGGCGCTGCAGAACATGGGCGTGGTCGATGACTACGAGGGGCTGGTCCTGGGCGGGGACGACGCCCTCGATGTGCAGGTGGACGAGTGCCCCTTCGTGAAGTTCTACGACAACGGCTTCGAGCCCACGGGCCTCACCTGCGACTACCTGGCCGACATGGCCAAGGTGGAGGTCTACTCCGAGCTGACCAAGCTCATGGCGGAGAACCCCCTCCCCGCATCGGTGCTCGATTCCGATCTCTTGGAAGAGGACGAGGCCGAGTTCTGGTACGAGCAGGGCACCATCAGCGGCATTGAGGAGCACCGGATCCTGGTACGCTCGGACCTCAAGGTCCGGGGCCTCTGCAGCAAGAACCCGACCCCGGTCCAGAGTTCCCATGACAAGGGCATCGTCGTGGGCCGGCAGCTCTATGCGACCCACTTCAACCAGTGGCTCCAGAGCAACGGCTACGTGGCCGACTACCCAACCATGTCCCAGAAGATCCAGGTCTGCAACGCGAACCAGACCATGCTGGAGCCGGCCCTCGTGGCCGCGCAGGCCGCCATCCCCGTGAAGATCCAGGCTGAGCCGCTCTGCCCGGGCAGCTACCAGCCCCTGGACTTCGAGGCGCAGCTTCAGTATGCCCAGGCTGAGATCGACTACCAGGCCGCCATGCAGTGGGGCCTCCAGGACGAGTTCCTCCTCGCCGGGGTGCGGGTCTTCCAGATTATCCCCTGCAACGTCGGTGATCCCATCGTCATGGATCTCGACGGCGACGGCGTCGAGCTGCTGCCGATCCAGGACGGCGTCAACTTCGACCTCTGGGCCGTGGGGCACCCGCAGGCCATGGCCTGGGTCCACCCGGACGACGGCTTCCTGATCCTGGACCGGAACGACAACGGTCGTGTCGACGACGGCGCGGAGTTCTTCGGCAACGTGGACGGCGTGCACAAGCACGGCTTCGACCACCTCGCCGCATTGGACACCAACGGGGATCGGGCCATCACGGCCGCGGACGAGGCCTTCGCCGGGCGCGCCGTCGACGCGTTCGTGGCCGAAGCCGGCGGGCTGGACCTGCTGATCAACAACGCCGGCATCTCGATGAACGGGCTCTTCGAAGAGACCGACACCGACGTCTTCCGGCGGATGATGG
>CAZNWW010000595.1:0-3116 GCA_964576155.1 uncultured Myxococcales bacterium
TGCGGCCCATCGTCGTATGCTCAGCGCTCGTCGGCGTCTCCGATGCCCTGGAACGCCTCCTCCGGGACGCCGAAGCCGGCGCTCCGCCGGACGCACTGGACGCGCTGATCCATCGGCACGAGGAGTTGGGGGAGGCCATGGGCCTGGACACGGCGGCCCTCCTGGAACGCGACGAGCGCGACCTCAGGGCCCTCCTGCTCGGGATCTCCCTGACCGGTGAGGCCGGCCCGCGCCTCCAGGCGCGGGTCCTTGCGTTCGGTGAGCTGATGAGCACGCGCCTTGGCGCCGCGTTCCTGGGCGCCCGGGGTGCGGGCGCTGCCTGGCTCGATGCCCGGGATCTCCTGGAGTCCCAGGAGGACGCATCGCAGAGCCCGCGTCTCGCATACCTCAGCGCTACCTGTGTTGCGGCCCCGGAGCCGGCTCTCGCCGCGACGCTGGCCGCAAGGCCCGAGCCTGCGCTGGTGACCCAGGGATTCATTGCACGGTCGACCGCGGGGGACACCGTCCTCCTGGGCCGCGGAGGATCCGACACCTCCGCCGCGTACCTCGCCGCGAAGCTCCAGGCGGTCCGGTGTGAGATCTGGACCGACGTGCCCGGAATCTTCACTGCGAACCCCCGCCTGCTCCCCCAGGCGCGGCTCCTGCGTACGTTGCACTACGAGGAGGCCCAGGAGATCGTATCGTCCGGCGCCAAGGTGCTCCATCCCCGCTCGATCCTGCCGCTCCGGAGCGGCAGGATACCGATCCACCTCCGGGACATCTTCCACCCGGAGGCTGAAGGTACCGTGATCTCTCCCGACGCACCGGGCCACAGCGCGCATGTCAAGGCTATCTCCACGAAACGCGGGATCACGCTGATCTCCATGGACACCGTGGGGATGTGGCAGCAGGTCGGCTTCCTGGCCGATGTGTTCGCGTGTTTCAAGAGGCACGGCGTCTCGATAGATCTTGTCTCCACCAGCGAGACCAACGTCACGGTCTCCCTGGATCCCGCGGCCAATCCCACGGACGATGCGTCGCTCCGACCGCTGCTGAACGACTTGTCCGCCTTCTGTCGGGCCAAGGTGATCGCACCCTGCGCCGGGGTGAGCCTGGTTGGCCGCAATATCCGCGCCATCCTCCACTTGCTGGCGCCTGCGTTGGAGGTCTTCACGGAGAAGAAGATCTACCTGGTCTCCCAGGCCGCGAGCGACCTGAACCTCACCCTCGTGGTGGACGAGGAGGAGGCAGAGCGCCTCGCCGCCGAGGTTCATTCACTCCTCTTCGGTTCCCGCTCTGCGGACATTGGCCTCGGCCCGTCCTGGAACGATCTGATCCGGGGACCCGGCCCCGAGCCGGCCCCTGTCATGCCCGGCGCGTGGTGGGATGCCCGCTGCGAGGAACTACTCGCGCAGGTAAAGGGGAAGGACACCCCCCTGTTCGTCTACAGCGAAGAGGTCCTGGACCGAGCGGTGCGAGACCTGCAGAGTCTCCACGGGATCCGGCGGATCTTCTACGCCATGAAGGCGAACTTCAACGAAGCGATCCTGCGGCGTTTCCACGCCGCGGGCCTCGGGTTCGAGTGCGTTTCCACCGGGGAGCTCAGGAGGCTGACGGAGCTCTTCCCCGGGATCGAGCCGGAGCGGCTCCTCTTCACCCCGAATTTCGCACCCCGGGAGGAGTACGGCGAGGCATTGGAGCTAGGCGCAATAGTAACCATCGACAACCTCCATGCCCTCCAGTCCTGGCCCGAGCTCTTTGCTGGCCGGGAGGTGTTCGCGCGGCTGGATCCGGGGAAGGGGCGGGGCCACCATCGATACGTACACACCGCGGGCGACTTGTCCAAGTTCGGTGTCCCCTCGGACCAGGTGGAAGAGCTCCAAGCCCTCGCCGTCGCGGCGGGTGCGCGGGTTACAGGTCTCCACGCCCACACTGGGAGCGGGATCCTGACTCCCGAGAACTGGGAGGACACGGCCCGGTTCCTGATCCGAATGGCGGAGGTGTTTCCCGACGTCAAGGTGTTGGACCTGGGCGGCGGCCTCGGTATCCCTGAGAAGCCCGGCCAGACTCCCCTCGACCTCGACTCGTTCCGACAGCGCACGACCGACATCGCTGCTGCTGCCCCCCGGTTCGAGTTCTGGCTCGAGCCTGGACGCTTCCTTGTGGGCAGGGCCGGCGTGCTCCTGACCCGGGTCACCCAGATCAAGCGAAAGGGCACGCAGACCTACGTCGGGGTGGACGTGGGGATGAACACCCTGATCCGGCCGATGCTCTACGGCGCCTACCATCACATCGTGAACCTGACCCGTCTGGGCGAACCCTGCACCGAGGTAGCGAGCATCGTGGGACCAATCTGCGAGTCCGGCGACATGCTCGGCGCGGACCGCACCCTGCCGCCCACACGGGAGGGCGACATCCTCCTGATCGCCACGGCCGGGGCCTATGGCCGCTCGATGAGCTCCACCTACAACCTCAGGGATCCCGCGGCCGAGGTCTTCATCTAGTCCCAAAACAAGCGTCGCTGGATTGCTCTACGCTGAACTCCACTCTGATTTGGTACTGTCCAGTTGATTGCTACCACCAGTTCGGCTGCTTCTTCCGCTCTCCTCCGTCCCGATCGCCTTCTTTCTTATTCACTTTACGTTTTTTTAGCATTTTCTCGACATAATCCAATTCAGCTTTTGCTTTACGGTCCTTTGGATCAATCGAAAGGCACTCCAAATAGACTTTTTTCGCTTCTTGCAATCGATTGAGTTCGACAAGCGAGTATCCTATTCCGCGTAGAGCTTTTCCTTTCTCCAGATCCAGTGAGTCTCCAGGTGAGAAGGCTTTGGTAGCGTCAACTGCCTGTTCATATAGCTCCAGTGATTCAGTCCATTTACCTTTACGCTGAAGAAGCTGCCCAAGTTCAGACAAAAACAAAGGATTAGAGGGAGAAAGTTCTAAGGCTTCTTGTAATATCAATTCAGCACTTGCATAATCACCTTGCGTAGTGTGAATGTAAGCATAATAGAAGAGCGCTCGAGCGAAGGCGTAGTCAATAACTACGGCGGAACCGCCATCAGCAGCTGCTGAAAGCATATACATCAATGTTTCAGCTTCGGTTCGGGAGCAATATAGCTTCCGAGCGTCCTCCT
>CAZNWW010000596.1:0-3109 GCA_964576155.1 uncultured Myxococcales bacterium
CTCGTGGGGCCCGGACTCCCCGGGGAGTCCTGTTCGCAGGTTGACGTCGTCTTTGATCCTGAGGGTCACCTTCGCATTGACCTTTCCCGCCTCGTCCTGCTCCAACTCGATGGACTCGATGACACCGACCTGGATGCCGGCCATGGTCACCGAGGAGTCCACCGCGAGGCCTGATGCGTCGGTGAAGCGGGCCCAGACGGTGTAGGAGTTCGTCCTGTCGTAGGTCGCTCCCTGGATCTCGCCGAGCGCGTAGATGAAGCCTGCCACTCCCAGGGTGACCATGATGCCCACGGCAAGAGGGGCGTAGAGGCGCTTGATCATGCGTCCTCCCGGTACATGAGCGCGGCCCCTTCACCGCCAAGGGAGGACGCCATGAGGAAGTCCTGGACCTCCTGCTTCCCGCTCTTCTTGAACTCGTCCGGCTGGCATAGCTCTACGATACGACCATCGTGGATCATGGCCACCTGGTCTGCGATGCGGAACGTGGAGGCCATGTCATGGCTGATGACCACGGAGGTGACGTGGAGCTTCTGCTGGGTCTCCTTGATCATCCGATCTACCTGGATCGTGGTGATGGGATCCAGGCCCGTGGTGGGCTCGTCGTAGATCAGGACGTCGGGATTCAAGACGATGGCCCGGGCGAGTCCGACGCGTTTTCGCATGCCTCCGCTCAAGTCCGAGGGGTTCATCCGCTCGATGCCGGCGAGGCTGAGGAGTTCGAGCTTCTCAGCCACGACCGCCCGGATCTCCTTGCGGGTCTTCCGGGTGTGCTCCACCAGGGGGAATGCGATGTTCTCCTCGACGCTCATGGAGTCGAAGAGCGCTGAGTGCTGGAACAGCATCCCGAAGTGGTGCCGGATCCTGTCTCGCTCTCGTTTGGACATTACGGTCATGTCACGCCCCTGGAACAGGATTCGCCCGGAGGTGGGTTTGAGCAGGCCGATGATTTGCTTCACCAGCACCGACTTTCCCGAACCCGAGGCGCCGATGATCGCTGTGACCTGGCCCTCCAGAATGGGCAGGTCGACCCCCTTGAGGACCTCATTCTCGCCGAACTGCTTACGCAGGTCCTCGACGACTACGATCGGGTCCGCACCCGTGCTCAAGACGCACCTCCGTCGGGGGAATTGTAGGTCCGATGCGCGGCGTCAGCAAATTACAGACCTACATATGCATCGGCCTCTCCAGCAACGCCAGCGCCGCCTCCATGATGCCCTCGGAGAGGGTGGGGTGGGGGTGGATCGTGTGGGCGAGGTCCTCGACGGTGGCCTCCAGGGCCATGGCCATGGTGCCCTCCATGATCAGCTCCGTGGCCCTTGGACCGACGATGTGGAGTCCCAGGAGCTCCCCGGTGTCGGCGTCCGCCACCACCTTCGCCGCGCCCTCGCCGCCGCCCTCGATGAGGCCCTTGGCCAACGCGCTGAACGGGAAGGTAGCGGTCTTCACATCGAGGCTGCGGTTCGTGGCCTCGGCCTCGGTGAGGCCTACCCGGGCATACTCGGGCTGAGAGTAGATGCAGAAGGGGATGCGGTCGGTGTCGAGGGCGTGGGTCGAGAGGCCGGCGATGTCGTCCACCGCGATGAGCGCCTCGTGGTGTGCGACGTGGGCCAGCCAGGGCGTGGCCACCAGGTCGCCGATGGCGCGGACGCCGGGGACGGAGGTGTTGTACATCCCGTCGACAGCGATGCGGCCGTCCTCGACACGGATTCCCGCAGCGTCCAGGCCGAGATCCTCGATGTTCGGGGCCCGGCCCACCGCGATCAGGAGCGCATCGAAGGCGCCGTCCTTCTCGCGGCCCCGGGGATCGGTCCACGCTACCCGGACCCCGTCGTCGCCGGGCTCGATGGCGCGGACGTCGGCCCCCGTGGCGATGGTCACCTTCAGGTTCTTTTTGAGGGATCTGGCGAGCTGCCGTGCGAGCCCGGGCTCCTCTCCCGGGGCCACCTGGTCCTCCAACTCCAGCAGGGTCACCGCAGCCCCGAAGGACGCGAAGATCGTGGCGAACTCCAGGCCCACCGCGCCTGCACCGAGGATCGCCAGGCGCTCGGGGATCTCCTCGAGCTTCAGGGCCTCGTCGCTCGAGAACACCCGGGGATGTACCGGGGCGAAGGAGGGCAGCGCCACCCGGGAGCCTGCGGCGAGGATCACGTTTGGGGCCTCGAGGTCTGTGAGGCCGCCCTCCCCCTCCACGGCGACCCCCCCCGGGGACACCAGGCGTCCTGTGCCGTGGAGGACCGTGACCCCGTTCCTGCCCTCCAGGGTTGCGATGCCCTTCCGGAGCTTCCCGATGAGCGCGTCCTTCTCCTCGTGGGTGGCCGCCAGGTCGAGCTGGAGGTCGCCGACGCGGATCCCGCCCTCACCCCGTTTCAGCCGCTGGTAGAAACCTGCGACGTGGAGCAGGTGCTTGGTCGGGACGCAGCCCCGGTTCAGGCAGGTGCCTCCCAGCCAGGGGTCTCGCTCCACCAGCGCGGTGCGAAGGCCGAGCTGGCCGGCGCGCAGCGCGGCCACGTACCCACCTGGACCGGCACCAATCACGACGACGTCATAGCTGTCCATCTCTCCTCCCGTTGCAGTTTCGACGCCCAGGAAGGTTAGTGTGCCCTCGCGCCGCCTTCAAGCGAAGCCGATTGACTCTGCCTATATGGAAGTAATAGAATATCAAGCGCGGAGGTTCGCCATGACACGAATGACCCTTGTGATCCTCATCGCAGTCGCCGTCGTGTCCTGTGGTAAATCCAACAAGACCGGGGGGGGCTCGGGCCCGGATGATGCCGGTTGGAACTGGACCCCTGAGGACGTCAAGGGATCCGAGCCGGTGGGGGACATCGGGGAGGTCCCGGATCCCGATGTGCTCTGGGGTGATCCCGACGCCTTGGCGACAACGCCCGACGGATCGGACGCCGTAGAGGTCGACCCCGACGTCGAGCAACCGCCGCAGGACTGCCTGGACCTCGATGGTGACGGCTACGGCCCGGGTTGCTACATCGGCGCCGACTGCGACGAGTCGAATCCGAACTTCAATGTCTACTGTCCGCCCTGCGAATTCCAGACCGCCGCGGGCTGTCCCTGTGAGCAACCCAACCTCGTTGAGTTCTGCTACGAGGGCGAC
>CAZNWW010000597.1:0-3107 GCA_964576155.1 uncultured Myxococcales bacterium
CTCGGAGGGAGACCGTCCAGCTTCGGGAGGGCCCCGAGGCTCGGATCCGCAGCATCGAGGAGGCCGTAGAGGCTACGCTCGATCGCGGCTCGGGTCGTGTCCGGGGCCACCTCCAGGCTCTGCCACCAGAAGACGTCTGGATTGGCGCCGAGGCCATCCTTGAGGCGCTGCGACCAAGTCTCATCGATGTCCGGCAGGAGTCGCTCGCTCCGGGCGAGGTCAATGACCCCTCCGATGGTGGCCACCAGAACCCCGAAGCCCATCCCCTTCTCTGCGACCTGGCGGCGCAGGATTCGGGCGGCGTCCGCGTCGGGAGCGACAACGACGTGCAGGGTGTCGGTCATGCTCAGGCGTCCCGAGGTTCGAGGTTGCAGCCAGCCTTCGGATCTGTGAGCCCTACTTATATCCGATCTCCATCCGTCGGGTCCAGGAGCCATGCGAACCTGTCGAGCCACCAGTGGTCGAGCTTGAGCCCCTTCCCCGCCTGGCGCAGGAACGCATCGAACGAGTCGCAGTGGAACGAATGCACGAGGTGTCCCAGGAGGTGGATCACCGCGCACAGGAGGCTCGCCTTGGGCGCGTGGATCAAGCGCCAGTGGAAGGCCAGGGTGCCGTCCCTTCGAACCTCGCCCCAGCGCGGCCCCAGATCGCCGATCTCCACGCCATCGTGCGATAGTCCGAGCCGAGCCCCGTGCTCTTCGGCGAGCACACCGAGCTCCAGCCGAGCCCGGAACTTGAGGTAGTCGATGATGGCCGCGCGCACCTGATCGTCGGTATCCGAGTCCGATCGGAGGATTCGAAAGTACCTGCTGTATCGGACATCCAGCCAACTCCCTCGGGCCCGTTCGAGCGAACGTTTGGTGCCGCGAAACAAGACGCTGTATGGGAGAGAGTGGTGCCCGTCTCCGGGCTCTGCAATACGCCCGTGCCGCTCCCGCACCTCCCGCCATCCCTCCAGGACCCGCGCCTCTCGCGCCCGGAGGAACTCGAACGCTCCGGCCACACCGTCACCGAGAGGGATGGAGAGCCACAATTTGTCGGGCCAGTAACGGATCCGGCGACGACGACGCCCCGGTCCTTCAAAGATCTGTACTGGGATCCGGCTGGACCCCAGGATGATCTCCCGAACCGGATGTTTCACGATCTCGTACGTCATCGTTCCTCCCGACCATCATCAGAATGCCACGGGAGGTCGGACAAATAATGTCCGATGTCAATCCACCAGCCAATCGCCCTTCGCGAAGACATGGAGAATCTGACGGGCTCGCGAGGCAGCGACGTAGCGGGCGTTCCGAGAGCAACGGGGGTCAGATGAGTCCAGGTCCAAGAGGATGAGGACCTCTGACTCTAGACCCTTGAATCCCCCGATCGTGGTGTGGAGCACTCGGGCGGCGCGATCCCCGGGATCGGTCGCAAGGACGTGTTCTCCAATAGCGTCCAAGCCGACGAGGCTCGAGTTGTCCCTGGAATGGGGGGTCAGGATTGTCACCAGGTCCGGCGGGACCTGCTGGCCGCTGATAAGCCGGTCCAGGAGCTTGACGAGCCGGTCCCGTGTCTTTCCGGATCCCTCGAGCGGGTGGACGCTGACACGCTCCCCCTCAGGGCAGTCCGGGTGGGGCTCCATGTCGACCCGACCCAGCCGTTGGACGGTCCGGCAGATCTCTCGGGTGTTTCGGAAGTTGTGACGCAACGGGAGCGTGGTGGGCAACTCGGGCACCGCGCCCTCACGCCCGAAGATCTCCTGGGACGGGTCGTAGAACACCACCAGCGGTCCCTGGTCCCGATCCCGGAGGCTCTCCCACACAGCCTCCCACCATCCGGGCGCGAAGTCCTGGCCCTCGTCCACGACGATCGCGTCGTACCGGGGCAGCGCGCCGGCCTCGAGGGCCTCGAGCATGGTGAGGGGGACCTCCTCCACCCAGAAGCACCGGGATGCGTCTTTTTCCTCCCTCGTTGTTGGGGTGAACTTGCGGTCCATCGCATGGTAGGCCCAGACGCCGTGGCGGAGGAAGTGCGCGACCCGGATGCTGCCAGCGCCGGTTGGGTCTTCAACGATCTGTGCCCCGAGGTGTGCCCCGAGGGCCTTGTTGAAGCATAGGAACAGCACGTCCGCACCGTCCCGCGCCAGTCGGCGAGCCGCCTCGAGGGCCAGCACCGTCTTCCCGGTCCCTGCGCCCCCGGTCACTCGAAGCCTGTGGTTGGCCAGGAACAGCTCCAGGATCTGGCACTGGCGCTCGGTCATCCGAATGAAGGTCTCCCGATTGGCCGCGATGGCGCCGCCCAGGGTGGGCGCGATCCGCAGGGGCGGATGCAGCACCTCCTTCCGGAACCGCTTGAACTCCGGCTTCGAGAGCGGAGTGCGATTCCGCCCGGCCTGCCATTGGGCGAGGATCGCCAGGAGCTTTCGGTGCATGTTGCCGAGGTCCCCGGCGTCGATGACCAGGGTCCGGTCGAAGTCGGCTGGGAGGTTGAGAGCGTCGACCAGCGTCTTCGGGAACGCTACTGCGTAGCCGAACGCGAAGGGCAGTTCCTCTCCCTTTTTCGACGTCAACGCGTTCCAATAGCGAGGCTTCAGCACCTCGACGAGCTGCCAGAGCTGCCGCTTCGCCTGTTCGAAGGGGCTCTCCCTCATCGGCTCCCGCTGCCCGTCCCCGACCAGCCGCCACCAGGCCCCGTGCCCGTCCAGCTCGACGCCTCCGCCCTTGCACTCGATGACCAGCATCCCATGCTCCCGGTGGAGGACCAGGAAGTCGATTTCCCCCTCCCCCGCACTGCCGGCGTGGTGGTACTTCAACGAGTGGTAGACAAAGTACTCCTCGTCGAGGCTCCCACGGAGCGCCTCGTACACGAGCCGCTCCGCGTCCCGACCGGGGCCATAACGGGGCGGAGTCGTCGGGATCATGTGGGCCATCACGGACACCTCGTGGCAATGTCCGCATTGAATCGCAAATCGTGGGAGCTTGTCCAGAAGGACCGGCACAATACGGAAACGCGTTACAAGCGTTCACCATCTGTCGGTTCGAGCATCCATGCATGGTCCTCCAACCAACGAGTGCAGCGTCTGATGTGGGATGTCCGGGTTCAGCGAGATTAATTGGGTAACAAGT
>CAZNWW010000598.1:0-3107 GCA_964576155.1 uncultured Myxococcales bacterium
GAGCATCTCCCACTCCGGGAACCAGAGCTCCTCGGTGTTCCCGTACGCTGCCCAGCGATCCGCGCCGCCCGCGTGGGCAGCCAGCGCAGCGAAGAGCCCGTCTTCGTTGTGGCCCTGGATCCAGTTCACTACGTACCCGCCGTAGGAGCCGCCCCAAGCGCCCACCTTTGCGGCGTCCACCGCCGGGTACTCGGCCAGGACATGTCGTACGCCGGCTTTCAGGTCGTCGACGGGCTTGCCGCCCCAGTCGGCCCGCACCCCGTCGGTGAACTCCTGTCCGTAGCCCGTGGAGCCCCGGGGGTTGCAGAAGAAGACGAAGTAACCCGCGCCCGAGAACACCGCAAACTCGTGTCGGAACGCATATCCGAACATCTGTTGGGGGCCACCATGGATCCGGACCATCATGGGATACTTCTTGCCAGACTCATAGTCCTTGGGCTTGATCATGAAGCCGTGGACCTTCGCACCCTCCGCACCCTCGAACCACACATCCTCGGCCCTCGGGAAGTGGTGGGTCCTGTAGACCTCTACGTTGACCCGTGTCAGGGGTTGCGACTTCCGCCCCTGCGCGTCCGCCCGGAAAATCTCGTAGTAGCGATCAATGGTCCGGTACATGTAGATGAAGAACTCGCCGTCCGAGGACAGCTGGGAGGCCAGGTGGTACCCCCGACCGGTCTTCTCTCCGTCCAGGACCGGTGTGATCTTCCCGCCCTTGGCACTGACCTTGTAGAGGTTGATGTCACCCTTGTTCTCTGCGTCGAAATAGAGCGTCCTGCTCATTGATCCCCAGAAGATCCGGGCCACGGAGAGGTCGAGATCCGCGGTGAGGCTGCGGGTCTCGCCGCCCTCAACGGGGCGCACCATCAACTCGTAACGATCCGACTCGTACCCAGGCCGTCGGCTGGCCCGCCAGGCGAGGGTCTCTCCATCCGGGGACACCCGGGGGAGCATGTCCGAGGCCGGGTTCTTCGTGAGCACCTCTACCGGTCCGCCGGTCGCCGAGACCCGGTAGATCTGGTAGTCGTACGAGACCGCCTGATCGTCGTCCTGATTCCCCGAAAAGTAGATCCACTTCCCGTCAGGAGAGATGTCGAACTCCCGCCCCATGGAGGCCAACCAGAAGGTCAGCGCGTCCCATTTAAGGTCCGGGGTGATGTCCAGCAGGTTGCCCCCATCGAGGGGGTAGCGGAACAAGTGCTGGACCTTTCCGTCTTCGTACGTGTCCCAATGGCGATAGAGGAGGTGGTCGTGGACCATCGCAGAAACCTTGGTCCGTTTCTTCTTGGCGTCTTTCTTTCGTATGCAGGAGGTGTCCTGCCCGCACCCGGGCCAGGTTCGGGCTGCGAAGATGATCGCGCTGCCATCCGGTGTGAACGCAAAGTCGTCGACCCCGCCGGGGAACTCCACGATCCGGTGCGCCTCCCCGCCATCCTCGAAGGGCAGCAGGTAGAGCTGGTTATCGTCGTGCCGACTGGACAGGAAGGCCAGGGACCGGCCGTCCGGGGACCAGACGGGGTGGGAGTCGGAGCCCTTGGTGGACCAGGTGATCCTGCGATCTCCAGTGCCACCTGTCCGCACCACACGGATATAGGTCCGGTTCCTGTTCTTCCCGAAGTTCGTCTCGGTTACCTGGTACGCCACTAACGCGCCGTCGGGGCTCAGCGCCGGCCCGCCCACTCGCTTGAGCTTCCAGATATCCTCGGGGGTCCAGGGCGACCGCCCCTCCTCCGCTGCAATGGCGGGAGACAGCGACATGATCGTGACCAAGATCGTCCATAGACACCGGTGTCTCGTCATCGGGCACTCCGGGCGCCGGCGCGGCGCCGGCGCGGTCCAGGTGGGGAGGTCGCCGGCGATCAGATGTTGAGGGAGACCATGCTCGCCTTGTAGTTGAGCACCTTGGCCAGGAGGTTGGCCAGAGACTCGACCACCTTGCGATCGTTGCCGGTCCACTCCTCTTCGCCGGTCTTGTTCACCATCTCGATCACGCCAAAGAGGCGCTCCTCGTGCGCGACGGGGATACAGAGGAGTGACTGAGTCTTGAAGCCGAACTGCTGATCCAGCTTCCCGTAGAAGTTGGGGTTCCGCTGGACGTTGTTCACCGTCAGCTTGATCCCCTTGAGGGCCGAGAACCCCACGATGCCCTTCCCCCGGGGCAGCTTCATGCCCTGGATGTCTTTGCCGATGGGGCCTCTGGCAGCGGCGATGCTCAGGTCCTGCAGCGCGGTGTTGAGCTCGATGAGAAACACAGACCCCGCCTCCGCGCTCACGTGCTTCATGGCCTGGTCCAGGACCGTCCCGGAGGCGTCGTCGGGCTCGAGATTGTACAAGTCTTCGGTGGCCATGAAGACCTCCGAGAGGACGCCGTCGAGGGTGTTCTCGAGGCCCTCGCCTTCGTCGTCGTCATACCAATCGTCCAGGTCGTCATCCCATTCGTCCTTGGGCGCGGCCTCGGCCTTCTTGTCTTTCTCCCGAACCGTGCGCGGGACCTCTTCTATCTGGATGTTACCGATGGTCCCCGTAGCGTCCTCAGCCGCCTGGTTGGCCAGGGCCGTGGCCTCCTCCTTTGCCGAGATAAGGTCGGCCTCCGCCTGCTCGCGCTGTTGGGTCGTGAGGCTGGCTTCGGCCTTCGCAGCGGCCTTGGCGGCCTCCTCCTGGACCTTCAACTCCTCGACGCGTTTCGCCGCCTCGGCTCGCACAGCGTCCGCCCGCTCGGCCTCCTCGCGGGATTTCTGCGCCTTCTCCTCGGCCTCCTGCATCAGCAGGTCCGCTGTGGAATCCTCCGCTGCCTCGATCTCCTTGATGATGAAGACGCGCTTGGTGGTCGGGTCCGCGACCCGCATGGAGCCGTCCTCTCCGGTCTCACAGAGGATATTGGAGAGGCTGTCGCCCTGCTCCCCGATCTTCTTGAGACCTTCCTTCAGCGCGACGAGCCAGTTCGACGCCTCGACGTTGATAGTAATGTCGGGCATCTCGCTGCCCTTGCGGGCAGGGACGAAGATGCGATAGTTGGCCATGGGGTTCCTCCCTTATCGGTGACGACGTGTACAGCACCAACTCTAACTTCTGCTTTGATCAAGTCAAGCACGCGCGAGCGCGTATCTGTG
>CAZNWW010000599.1:0-3106 GCA_964576155.1 uncultured Myxococcales bacterium
TCCCGACCCGGACTTCGAGCCCGAGGCCACTCTCGAGCTCGAACCCACCCCCACGCTTACCCCCACCCCCCCACCCGAACCCGAGCCCGAACCCGAACCCGAGCCCGAACCCGAGCCCGAACCCGAGCCCGAACCCGAACCCGAGCCCGAACCCGAGCCCGAACCCGTCGAAGACCCTTCGAAGCTCGAAGAGCGAAGCGGGGACCCCCAGCCTCAGGACAGCCCGTTGTCCTTCGAAGAGGGTCGTACCACCCAACATGATGCCGACGATCCCGCCGCTGATCTCCTGGAGGACGCCGGCACCGAGGAGGCGGTGCCCGGCGCCGACGAGGAGGAGCACATCGGCATCCCGGAGGGGTGGACCCTCACCGGTGAAGACATCTTCCCGCCCGACGACGGAGAAGAAGAAGAGGAAGAGGTCGGAGCGACCGCGCAGGCAGACGCCGCACCGGTAATCGATAAGGTTGAGGAGAAGAAGCCACCCGCCAAGCTGGGTACCTCGGACATGTCCTCGATCTACAAGCAGATCGAGAGCCTCCCGACCACGGAGAGGCAGCGCCTCGCCCGCTCGGGCAACCGGATCACCCGGGGTCTCCTGGTGAAGGATCGCATCAAGAACATCCACCAGTTCGTGTTCCGCAACCCCAAGATCACCATCGAGGAGGTGGTCGAGTACGCAAGGCTCCCGGCGCTGTCGAAGGATGCCATTCGGATCATTGCGTCTTCCCGGACCTGGCTGGCCTCACGCCAGTTGGTCCTGGCCCTTGTGCGGAACCCCGGCACCCCTGCTGAACTGTTGCCGGGTCTGGTCCAGCGCCTGGGCCCGCCCCAGTGGCAGATCCTGGCCAAGAGCGGCGACGTCAGGGCCCAGGTCAAGAGCCTCGCGAAGAAGCTGCTGCTTGCCTCGAGGTCCTGATTCTGCCGACCGCTGTCAGTCGACCATTGAATTTCTCTTCCGTCTAGGATATGCTCACTGCTAAATTAGGCGTCCTTCAACAAAAAGATTGAGATGCCGGACTGGGGAGTCACATGATCGTACGTACAAGTATTTTTGATGGAATGGTCGTGTCCGTTGCGGCAGCGGTCCTACTGATCGCTGTAGGGTGTGAAACAACACATGTGGATAATTATGGGCACGTCGGCCGTCGTCACGCAGCCATGGACATTTCGACCTGGCCGGACCTCCCTGTCGGGGAGGACACCGAGGATGACGCCGGCCCCATCTGCCTCGTCAACGATGACTGCATAGGCATCTTCCCGGACCTGGGCCCCTGCGAGTTCGCGGTCTGCGACACCGTGGCACAGCAATGCGTCCTGGGGGCCCTCAAGGACTACACCCCCTGTGACGACTCCGACGCTTGCACCGAAGCCACCTACTGTCTCGCCGGCGCGTGCGGCAACGGCTTCACGCCGGCCGCCCCGTTGGCCCCCACCTGCTTCGAGGCCGTCTGCGACACAGCTACGGGCTGGGACCTGGTAGCCACCGATGGGGCGTGCGACGACGGCAACCCCTGCACAGACAATGACCTCTGCGCTGCGGGCGCCTGCGCTGGCCAGCCCACTCCCGCATGCGACTGCACGGCGGACGCGGACTGCCTGCCCCTGGATGATGGGGACCTGTGTAACGGAGAGCTGCTCTGTATCGCCGGTGCGTGCACCATCGACCCGGGCAGCGTCGTGATCTGCGATGACGCCCTGGACACTCTCTGCTCAATCAACACCTGCGATCCGGCGGACGGTGTCTGCGCCCCTCTTGCGACGCCCGACGGCGCCCTCTGTGACGACGGCACCACCTGTACCAAGGATGACGCCTGCGCGGATGGCGTGTGCGTGGGCGGCGAGAACGTGTGCGACTGCGCCGGCCCGGCCGACTGCGAGGAGTTCGAGGACGGGAACCTCTGCAACGGGACCTTGTTCTGTGCGGGCGGCGTCTGTGCGGTGGACCCGGCAACGGTCATCACCTGCCCGGCGCTGGACAACCCCTGCGCTGTTTCCATCTGTGAGCCTGCCTCAGGTGTCTGCAACGCAGTGGATCTCCCCGACGGGATCCCCTGCGAGGACGGCGATCCGTGCACGGCACCCGACGCTTGTGAAGGCGGGGACTGTACCGCCGGTGCGGACGTCTGCATCGATCCATACTGTGGCGACAGCGTCTGCGACGGCAACGAATCCTGCGTGGACTGCGCCGAGGATTGCGGCGATTGTCCCGCGGTCTGCGGTGACGACTACTGCGCCGACACCGAGTCCTGCGAGACCTGTCCCGGGGACTGCGGTGATTGTCCGCCTCCCTGTGGTGACGGAGACTGTGCGGACGACGAGGACTGTCACATCTGCCCCGAGGACTGCGGCCTCTGCCCGGAGGACTGCGGGGACGGTGCCTGCGGCGAGGGTGAGGATTGCCTGAACTGCTCCGAGGATTGTGGTCCCTGTCCCCTGGACTGCGGTGACGACATTTGCAGCGAGAACGAGACCTGCGCCTCCTGTCCTGCGGATTGTGGCGACTGCGCCGGCGATTGCTGCGCGGCGAACGAGACCCCGGGCTGCGAAGACCTGGACATCACCGGCTGCGTCTGTGAAGCCGATGCGTTCTGCTGTCTCGTGGAATGGGATGATCTCTGCGTCGCCGAGGTGGAAGACCTCGGCTGCGGTGACTGCGGCGGCGAGTCCGTCTGCGGTGACGACATCTGTGAGGACGACGAAGACTGCGAGACTTGCCCTGCGGATTGCGGCCTCTGTCCCACGGATTGTGGAGACGACAGCTGTGACGAGGGTGAGGATTGCGAGACCTGCCCTGCGGACTGCGGCGAGTGCCCCTGGACTTGCGGCGATGGTGTCTGCGAAGAAGACCTGGGAGAGGCTTGCTGGAAATGCCCCGACGATTGTGGTCAGTGCGGAGGCAGCTGCTGCGAGGCCAAGGACGACCCGGGCTGCGGGGACTTCGACGTCATGGCCTGCGTCTGCACGTTCGACCCGTTCTGCTGCGAGGTGGCGTGGGATGATCTCTGCGTCGACGGCGTGGAGTCCGGCGACTGCGGAATCTGCGGTGCTATCCCCTGCGGTGACGATGAATGTGCTGATGACGAGGGCTGCCACACCTGCGCCAAGG
>CAZNWW010000600.1:0-3105 GCA_964576155.1 uncultured Myxococcales bacterium
GGTCGTGGACCTCATCGGCGGCGGTGTCCTGACCCTGGTGAACGTCCACGGGTCGTCGGGGTTCTCCAACAAGGACATGGCCTGCAGGGTGAAGCAGTTCGCCCAGGTCTTCGTGGACATCGGCGACGGCGGGCCGGCCGCGAACGGGGACTGGAACCTGATCCTGGGCGACTTCAACGTTGACCCGGTGGTCATGTACGGGATGGACCCGAGCGCGGACGCAGTCCTGGAGCACGTCGGCGATGACGAGGCCTTCCATTTCATCACTGAGACCGATCCAGACTCAGCGGCGACTTATGCCGGGTATGTGCGCATCGATCACGTCATCAGCGACACCTGGGACGGCACCTGTTGGCACGCAGGGATCACCGAGGGGCATCCGGCCGTAACCCTGGCAACGTCATTTGATCACCACCCCGCGGTCTGCGATATCGGGCCAATCCGCTGAGCTATTCCTCATCCCTGTCAGGCGGGACCGGATGCGGGCCGTCATCCAGGCGGTGCTCGAAGCCGTGCTTCGGGTCCGCGGCGTCCTCCGACGCAGTGAGGACGTGGAGGTCCTCGCCCTCCAGGCGAGCCATGAGGCATGCCGCTGCTGCGTCGCCGGTGACGTTGGTGGCGCTGCGGAACATGTCCAGGAGCCGATCCAGGCCCAGGACCAGCGCCAGCCCCTCGGTGGGCACCCCCACCTGGGTGAGCACCATGGCCAGGGTCACCATCCCCGCGCCGGGCACACCGGCCGCACCGACGGAGGCCAGGGTAGCCGTGAGGACGATGGTGAACTGGTCAGCGATGCCGAGATCCATGTTGTAGATCTGCGCTATGAATAACGCCGCAACACCCTGGTACAGGGCGGTCCCGTCCATGTTGACCGTAGCGCCGATTGGGAGGACGAAGCTGCTCACCTCGTGGCTCACCCCCAGGTTCTGCTCACAGCATTCTTTGGTCACCGGCAGGGCAGCCGAGGATGACGAGGTGGAGAAGGCCAGCATCTGGGTCGGCCTTACGCCCCGCATGAAGTCCAGCAAGGGCATCTTGACTCCGAACTTCACCACGTTCCCGTACATGAGTCCGATGTGGAGAGCCAACCCCACCAGGACCACCAGGCTGTAGGCTGCCAATGCGACCAGGACCGATAGCCCGGTAGTGCCCACCACCTTGAAGAGGAGCGCGGCGACCCCATAGGGGGCCAGCTTCATGATGATGTGGACGATGACCACCATGGCCTCGTTGGCCCTGTCGGCGAGCTCCACGACGGGCTTCGCCCGCTTGGTATCCATGAGCGTCAGGGCCACGCCGAACATCATCGCGAAGAAGATCACCTGGAGCATGTTCCCGTCGGCCATGGCCTCGAAGGGGTTCTCCGGGACGATATCGATGATCTGGTCGACGAAGCCTTGGGACTTTGACGCGTCATCGACCTTCTCCGAGGCAGCTCCCTGGTAGGAAGCGAGGAGGACCGCTCGATCCTCCTCCCCTACCATGTGGCCCGGCCGGACGATGTTGGCCAGTCCAACCCCGATCACCAACGCGATCACGGTGGTGCCCATGAAGTAGATCAGCGTCCGCCCCCCGATACGCCCCAGCTTCCTGAAATCACCCAGGGAGGCGATGCCCACCAGGAGCGAAAAGAAGACCAGGGGAACCACCACCATCTTGATCAAGGCCAGGAACAGACGCCCGATCCACTCCACCAACGAGACGAATGTCGCACCCAGAGGCGAATAACGCCGGACCCCGGGGACGGTGTCCTTGACCCAGCCGGTGATCTTGTCGCCCGCCTTGTACTTCGTTGCCCCTTCAGCCTTGTCCTTCTGCAGCTTCATGAGGCTCGCCGTGCCGAGCTTCCACTCCACCTCCAGCCAGGTCTCTCCCTCCAGCTCCACCTCTTCGAGGATACGCGCCGTCTCCACTCCCTTCGCCAAAGGTTCGAGTTCGTCGCCACCCGCCACGGTGACCACAGCGGCCTCAGCGGACAGCTCGACGCCGGATTTGGTCAGGAGGAAGGAGTTCGGTCCCAGGAGGATTCCGAACAACACACCCACGAACATTCCGATGAGGATCTTGGTGTAGAGCTGCATGCCGCCTCCGCGCCAGGGATTCCATCCTTTATCAGCGGAACGGGGAGGACTTGTCAATCAAGGTGACTCCGGGGGAAGTTTCCAATGTCGAGGGTTTCTTACATATGCAGCCGATGGTCGTGCCCCATCGGAGATCCCCGGAACCTGAGTCAACGCATTCGCTGACCGTTTATACCGGCTGGGCACCGGGCCTCTGGCCCTGGGCACCGGGCCTCCGGCCCTGGGTAACTATCGCTATCAACTGGTTTGCATCACCCCCCACACGGATCGACCTGCGCTCCCTCGGGTGCATTGTACATACAGATACCAGCCGAACTCTTGCCCCCTGCTGAGCTTGCTGCGAAAATGACCTTGTCGGAGGCGAAGATGCGCAGCTTGCTGATACTCATAACCGTTCTCACATTGCTGGTCGCTCCAGCCTGCAGCGACGGAATCGTCGCGGTTGAGGATTCGGGTGGCGTTGCGCTCAACGGCCACAATCCATGGGCCCCCTCCCTACAGGGGACGCCTGGATTGCTGGGGAAGATGACGCGGACGGCGGCGGCGGGTGCGTTCCGAAGTGCTGGGGGAAGCAATGCGGTGATGGTGGCTGCGGCTCAGAGACGGACTGCGGCACATGCCCGGATGGACACGAGTGCGTCCAAGGCTGGTGTATGTGCGCGCCAGACTGCGACGGAAAGGAATGCGGGCAGGATGGCTGCGGCGGAATCTGTGGTGTATGCACCTGGCCGGACCTCTGCGAAGACGGCTTCTGTGAATGTCAGCCTCAATGCCAGGGGAAGCAATGCGGGAGCGACCTCTGTGGAGGTAGCTGCGGAGACTGCGACACCCAGGAGATCTGTGTTAACGACTGGTGCCAATGCGTCAAGGACTGCGCCGAGAAACAATGCGGTGATGACGGCTGCGGCGGGGCGTGCGGCTGGTGCCCCTGGGGGAGCGTTTGCGAAGAGGACCTGTGTATCTGCCAGGCAGATTGTGCTTGGGCGGACTGCGGTCCCGACAGCTGCGGCGGGACCTGCGGTGA
>CAZNWW010000601.1:0-3101 GCA_964576155.1 uncultured Myxococcales bacterium
GGCGTGATCTTGTACTGCGCGCCGTTCAGCTCAGTGATCAGCTTCACCTTGCCCGTAGGCCACTCGACCGTCGCTACCTCCCACATGTCGCACGGCATCAGCTTCACGTCCGAGACCTCGAAGACGAGATTACCGAAGATGTAGACCCGCACCGTGGCATAGGAGGCACCATAGCCGTGGTCATTCCAGTAGTGGACACCGATGCGATAGAGGGCCTCCTCGGGGTAACCGCAGAGGTTGATGTTCTCCGGTCCGGCGCCGTCGGTGTCGTCGCGGTCCAGGTCCGGATCGTCGTTCACAGCCGGATCGAAGCTGCCCCACTCGGGGTGCGCGTTGAACCAGAAGCAGTCGAAGGGCTGGTCGAACCACCCGTCCGGCTGCCCGTCCCCGTCCACATCGGGACCACCGGCCCACGGGTGGAGGAAGTGCAGGTCCACGTCCGCACCGGCCTCGGGGCCTTCGTCGGTCTCGTCCGGGTCCTCCGGAGTGTGCCAGAGCAACTCCACGTGGATGTTGCAGTCCGAGATGACGGCCACCTCCGCCATCGCCGGCTCGCAGGACGGGAGCCCGTTCTCGTCCCAGACGGTCAGGTAGAAGCGGTACAGGCCCTGGACGTTGGCCTCGAACGTGGGGTTCGGGAACGTGGATGACGGGATGAAGGTGAACAGGGATCCTGTCGGCTGCTCCACGCTCCAATCCCATTTCGTGATGGCGCCCGCAGGTGAGTAGCTCTGGTCACCGTAGAGGTGGAGCGTTGTCTGGACGTCGACGATCTCGGTCCCCTCCGCGACCTGGATTACCGCTGTGGGGCACGGGTGGATCCGCGCTATCCCGGAGACGGGAACTTCCAGGTCACCCAGGAGGGAGTCGTTCTCGATGACGACGGTCCCGTGGTCGGGGATCGGGATCCCGTTCAGATCATCCGGGCTCTCCTCCGTCGGGGTGTAGAGGACATCGATGGTGACCGTGTCGCCGATGGGGATGACCAGCGGGACGTCGGGGGACGGGGTGACCGCCATGGGCTGGACGGAGAAGACCTCCATCGAGTTATCCGCTACGCGGATCCCGGTGACGGACAGGGGGGCCTCGCCGCATGCGGTGATCTCGAGCGGGCGAATGTCTTCCGTCCCGAGCTGGATTACGCCGAAGTCGATCTGCTTGGGGTGGACGCTGATGCAGGGCGCGGTCTGGTTGCCCAGGAGGAGTACCGGCGACGCGCCCGCTACGCCCGGATCGTTCGAGTAGATCAGGAGGGTCCCATCCGCCGGGGTGGTCGACGAGGGCTCGAAGCGGACCTTGAGGCCGCTGATTGTGTTGGGCGGCAGCACCATGGGTGTCGTGAGAATACCTCCCACTGCAGTGATCTCCTGCCCGCCTGCGGACACGGTGAAGTCCAGGCTGCCGGTGAGTTCGAGGTGCTCGATGGAGAGGGGCTCGCCGCCGATGTTCAGGACGTTGATGGTGCGCTCTGCGGTCTCACCCAGATCCACCCTGCCGAAGTCCACGACCTCCGGGCTTACCTGGATCTTGGGCGGGGACACTCGAACCGAGAGAGCCACCCGGACGGCGGTCTTGTTGGTGGAGTCGTTCTCGATGATCAGGCGCGAGGACGGGGTGTCGGCTTCCTCGACGGGGGTGTAGTGCACGCGGATAGAGACCTCCTGCGGCAGGTCAGGTGACTTGTCCCCCAGGGGTGCGATGAGATAGGGCTCACCTGCGGCGAGCGCGGCCGCAAGGTCGCCGGGGAGCTCGAGAGAGTACGCCCCGACGTCGTTCAAGGCCAGACGCACCCCCTGGATGTCGAGGGGACCTTCACCGGTGTTGAAGACGGTGATCTCCTTCATCACCGATCCCAGGAGCTCCGCCTCGGACGCGAGGAACTCATAGGAGCAGTTGTTTGCCAGGCCCTCGCAGAGATCCGTCGGCGACAGCTCGATCACCGGAAGCCGCTCCCGCATCTCGAGATTGGGGTGGGATTTGCAGCCAGTCGTCTGGCCCAGAGCCATCGCGACGAGCAGGGTGAGCAGGGTACGGAGTGTGGTGCGCATGGTGTGCCTCCTTCTTGGGCGTTACTTGGAGGTACACCTGACCCAGCAAATACTGATCAAAGGCCTCGCCCGCCACTGCGTCACCCTTCGGCCCAGGCCGCGCGAGCATGTGCAAGACCCGATCCGAGCCGGTCACGATCCACGATATTCGGGCCTGTGCCCAGGGGTATAAGCTTCGTACGAGCAGAACCCCGCCCTTCGGGCTACCCGAACATCTCCCACAGCCGCTCGAACTCGGCTAGATACGCAGCGACGAGCGGCGCTTCGTCGGTCACCAGGATGTTCTCCTGGTTCGCTCTCGTTGCGCTGCGGGTCCAGTTGTAGCTGCCGGTTGCCAGGATGGATGCGTCGAAGATGGCGAACTTGTTGTGCATGAGGGATTCGGTGGTGTCCGTACGCACCGGGACTCCGGCGCGGGCCAGGTCGAGGACGTCGGAGCCCCTATCCTGGGTTTTCTCTATATCGGTCAACAGACGGACGGGCACCCCGCGTCGGTGGACATCGAGGACTGCTTGGGCGAGGCGGTCGTGGGTGATGCTGAAGACGCAGATGTCCAGGCTGCGCCTGCTCCCGCGGATCAGGTCCAGGAGCCGTCCCAGGGAGGCCTGGGACGGGAAGAACAGGGCCTCGGCGTGCTTGCCGTGGAGGGGCCCGCTCCGCTTCACGGGGCGCAGGGCCTTCACCACGTCCTCGAGCCATTCCACCACCGGTACGTGTCCTGAGTCGCCGAGGCGTGCCCTGGCCAGCGTGAACGCGTTGTGAAGCAGGAGCTCCTGCTCTCGGGGGGACGGATCGTGCTCTGCCAGGAGCTCTCGGAACACCGACCGCTCCCCGCGGCTCAGGTGCTCGTCGTCCAGGGAACGCTCCAGGAATTCCTCGAGGGTTCGCAGGGTCATGGGGTCTCCTCAGGCGATGGGGTGGGGGTAATGCCCGGGTGGGTGCAGCGCCGCACGCACCAGGTGTATCTTCGAGAAGTCGCCCATGGTGTAGGCCAGGAGCATCATCGACTCCCGCCCCAGCAGGCGACGGGCGATGGCTCGCTCGCTGAGCCCC
>CAZNWW010000602.1:0-3095 GCA_964576155.1 uncultured Myxococcales bacterium
GGAACATCGAAGTCGGAGTTACTATCCATGCCGGACGAATCGGCTTGGGGCGTGATGGATGGAACGATCGCTACGGTGTACGTCTCGCTGAATCCGGTGTTTCCGGCCAGGTCCTGCACGCTGAAACGGATCTGGTTGGCCGTCTCGCTGTATCTGTCGAACGGCATCTTCGCCCACAGCGTGGCCTGGGGATCGCCGTCTACGCCGCCGCACTCGGCCTCCAGCCATGGATGAGACGCTGGATCGGTCACCATGACCTCCCCCCCGACCTCGTAGACCTCGATCTCGTTGAAAGACTCCTCGTTCCCGTACGTGGAGAGGAAGTACACACGCACCTTCTGGGTGTTGATCGCCGGAAAGGAGTGATCAACCACCTGGGTCGTCTTGACACCACTCAGGATGGCCTGCCAGCCGGTGCCGTCCCAGAAGTCCAAGTAGTAGTCCTTGCCCCGGTCCGTGGTCCCTAAGGTCACCATGCGGATGCGGTGGATGGTCTTGGGGACGCCGAAATCCACGGACCACCAGAACTCGGAGGAACCGTCCAGGGGAGCCCATTGGGTATCCGGATCCCCATCGTTGGCATACTCCTTCTTACGGTCGTCCTGCTGATACTCGGAGCTGGCTTCGCAAGGCTGATTCAGTGCCACGTTACCGCCCTCACCCCCCAACACACGCCAAGTGTCGCCGTGATCCGTGCTGAAAGTATAGCGAGCACTTCCAACCGCAAGACCCGCGCCGTCGTCGTTCGCTGTGACCGTGCACTCCGGCCCCAGCCGGTCTGTTATTTCGGGCGAAAAATCGAAGAACACAGGCCCCTGGTTGTCCTGAGGCAGGACCTCTCCAGATGGGGGGACGATCCTGCGGTACCGCATCCCGCCATTGACGTAGGCCATGTGGATGTTCCCGTCCGAATCGGTGGCCATGGCACATCTCGTACCCGGCGAAACGTTCACCACCGGACCGATGACCCCGTCTTGCTCGACCTTGGACAGCTTCACCCAGCCGTCGCCGCTGGTCCAGCATAGATACGCACCGCCCCCGGACGCTGGAGTCCACTGCGGGCCGAAACGATCCATGCCGTTTCCATGCGGGTGCGCTGCGGCGTCGACGATGGGCAGGTTATCGGGGGCGAAGACCATCTTCTCTCCGTCCCAGATGTTGATCACGAGGCCAGGACCATAGCGTATACCCATGTACACTACCTGGGGATTCTCCATGTCGATACCCAATCCGGGGTGTAGCGTGTCCTCCCCCTGTGCCGGATAGGCATCGTAGTCGGCCCAGACCACGACAGGCTGCCCAGCCCCGTGACGCACCGAGTTCTGGTAGGAACTGGGGCTCGGGGGCCAACCGCTCTGTATGGCATGCCAGACACCAGGGCCACCCGCTCCCGGGCTGATGAGAAACCGGATCTTCTCTCCGCTTTCCCCGGGAAACATCTGCCCGCTGCCGGACACCACCCCCTTGGACATCTTTAGCCGGCGCAGTACGTACGATGATCTGGTTACCATCCTCTTCACGATCCGTCGCCTGGTACATGAACCAGGTCTTGGTCTCGTGGTCGAGAAAGACAGTGGTGTGTCGATAGCGCGGAGGGAACATCGTGTAGGTCTTCACCGGAGCGCTCAGTTGGGCCGGGTTTGCTGCCGGCGCGGTCCGAACCTCGATGAAGTTGGCGCCGAAATCCCTGACGATGAAGAGCGCTATCTTGTCTTCCGAGAGCCAGACCGGATCGCTGCCGCCAATGACGTCGTTGGAGGCAAGCACCGGGTTCGTATCACCCAGGGAGTCGGGTGCGTTGCCCCTGGCCACAGCGAGATCCCACGACGCACCGTTGCCCTTGGCACCGTAGTAGACGGCCCATTCACTTCCCGTCTTCAAGGTGCCCAGGGGAAACAGCTCGTCCCCTGAGCCCCAGACCGAACCATCGTTCCAGTCCAGAACATAGCCTTGGTCGGTGAAATCGAGTCCATTGGCGGACGTCGCAAGGGCCACGTAGCCCTGGACAGATTCGGTGGTGGAGTTGGCGGCCCAGATCGCAGAGTAGTGCAAAGCCACCACCCCGTTGTCCTTCATGGTCGCACCGGCCGAGAAGATCCCCTCCTCCTCGTTGCTCTGAGGCTGGTGGGTCAACACGGGGTTGCCCGGGTGCTTGGTGAAGTGGATACCGTCGCTGCTGGTGGCCACACCCAGGGCCCTGTTACGCGGGCCACCGTCTGTGGCTCGATCCCCATCCGCTCCGACGGTAGTACAGGAAATAGATCCCGCCCTTCTTGACCACGGTGCAAGGGCTGATCTGGCCGTAGAGCCGCGCGTCCCATGAACCCACCGGTCCCGAAGTGAGCGCGACCCCCTTCTCGACCCAGTCGGTCTGATCCGGGATGGCGAACTCGGCCATGGCACTTCCGTGGAATCCTACCGCGAACAATAAGGTCCACAGGGGCAGTCTTCTCGAGAAAACAACGCTTGGAGAGAAATCCATAGCAAGTGCCTCCCTGGAGCCAGGCCTACACCCGAAGCTGGCCGGCCGGGCAGAATCATAGCATGAGGAGACAACGTAGGGATGGAGGACGAAATAGGCGGGTGATATCAAGAGCCCATGCCCCGTTCAGCGACCGTTGAGAATCCCCAAGAATGTCCCCACCCAGAACGGAAAGCTGGTCCTCGCCCGGTATCCGGGATGCAAGGCTTTGATGTGGCCGGCAACGGTCGGAACGGAACGCTGAAATGGAGCCCCGGAATCGGAGGCGACCCTCCGCAGGGGATCAATTGGTTTGGAGTATAAGGGAATCGGGGCCAGAGACCCCTCCCACAGGAAGAGGGGGAGTCGGGGCTGAAGCCCCTCCCACAGGGGATTCGGGCCTTGGGCTCGGACGGCTGGCTCGGATCGGCGACTGCAACGGAATGTAGGGAATCGGCTGCGGGCGATCTATGCCTTACAGCCTCTAGGGCGTGCTCCCGTCGGGGGTCACGATTGGGATGGTGAGGTCCATCGGCCGGTTCTCGCGGATCATGGACAGGGTGAGAGTCTTTTGGGCCCAGAGCTCCCGCCAGACGGTCTCCACCTGACCCGGCGTCTCGATAGGCCGGCCGTT
>CAZNWW010000603.1:0-3093 GCA_964576155.1 uncultured Myxococcales bacterium
TCAGCTCCCATACCAGCCTATGCCGTCGAGGCAGACGTAGTGTTCCTGGACGATCCACCTCGCCCCGGCGAAGCCGTAGAGATCGTCTGCGGCCCGCAGCGAGTTGAAGGGATCATCGAATCCACCAGGAACAGCGCGGCCCCTGAGGCGCCCTCCAAAGAGTCAACGGATGATGGTCTCCATCCACAGCAACTCGTGATACGATTCCCTGGTTCTCAAGCATGCATCGAGAGGCACTCCGACTTTCCTGAGTTGGGACGGTTCGTCATCCGTCATTCCAGGGATGTGTGTGGGGTGGGCATTGTCAGAAGAATACTGGCTTGAACGGAGGAGAAAAATGAGAATCATCCTGGTGTTGGTAGCCCTTAGCACCTGCCTCGGGGCCGGAGCCTGCGGGGACGAGGAGAGCGGCGGCGGTCGTAATGCGGTCGGGGAGGAGTGCGACTTCGGACAGGAATGCGAGGAGGGGTTCTACTGCCTCTACCTGTCTCCGGACGCTGACGGGATCTGCACCGCCGCGCCAGTGGAGTGCACGGAGACACCGCTCTCCTGCCAGGACTGCCTGCAGCTCACCGACCCCTGCCCGAACCCGAACTACGCCTGCTCCGACGGAATCGACATGGACTTCAACGTAATCGACAACCCGACGGTGACATGCAACTGAATCCTGTAAGTCACCGAGGCCCACCTTTCTAAGGAACAAGACATACGGCTCTTGCAGGAGTTGATCGAAACTCCGCAAACCAATATTCTGAGAGGTAATGTCGGAGCGGAGAATTTCCATGCTGAACATGCGTAGGTCGATGTCTGCTGTTGTCCTGGGCCTCTTCATCTGGACCGGGGGTTGTGGCGACACTTCAACGATGGTTCCATCGAATGAGGACGTCCCGGACGTTACCCCGGAAGACGACACCGGGACATCCCCAGCGGATGGATGGAACTGGGAGACCGGCAAACCCGGAGAGGACATCTGGAAGGTCCTGCCTGATCAGACTGACCAGGTAGCGCCCGGGGACGAAATGTCGGGTGATGTTCCACCAGACCTCTGGCCCCCTTGTACGGACAACTCGGACTGCCCCTCGGGCTATTGCGTGCACGGTCCTGACGGCAACGTCTGCACCCAGACCTGCCTCGAGGAATGCCCCGACGGCTGGATCTGCGAGGAGTACTCTGCCGAGCCCACGGACGTGGTGTTCATCTGCATCTACCCGTTCCTGAACCTGTGCCGCCCTTGCGAGACGCACAAGGACTGCAACCAGGCATTCGTGTCAAGCGGCGCCGTCTGCGTCGACCACGGTGATTCCGGCAGCTTCTGCGGGGTGGAGTGCGGTGACGCGCTGGCGTGTCCGGCTGACTATGAGTGCACTGAGGTCGAGGTTGTGGACGGAATGACCTCGAATCAATGTGTTCCGGTTGACGGCGAGTGCGAATGCACGGACACCTACATCGCAGAAGGTGCATCCACCTACTGCGATGCCACCAACGAGTTCGGCAGCTGTCCCGGGGTGCGAATGTGTGCCCCCGGGGGGCTCTCGGATTGCAGCGCCGAGCTCCCGGCGGACGAGACCTGCGATGGCCAGGACAACGACTGCGATGGAGATGTCGACGAGGGCACGGACGGCATGTCATGCGAGATAGAGAACGAGTTCGGGATCTGCACCGGCACCACCACATGCCTGTCCGGGCAACCGGTCTGCGCGGCGGCCATACCTTCAGCGGAGAAATGTGACGGCGAAGACAACGACTGCAACGGCACCACCGACGATGGCTTCCCGGATCTGGACGAGGACGGGCAGGCCAACTGTATCGACCTGGATGACGACGGAGACGGGATCCCGGACGAGGTAGACAACTGCCCGCTGACCGCCAACCCGCTCCAGGAGAACTACGATCTGGACTCCCAGGGTGATGCCTGCGATCCCGATGACGACAACGACCTCTCGCCGGACGGCGAGGATTGCGGCCCGCTCGACCAATCCGTATATCCGGGGGCGCCGGAGATCTGCGACGAGAAGGACAACGACTGCGACGATCAGATAGACGAGGACAACGTCTGTTACACCGGCCCCTGCCCGGATGATGGGGAGTCTTGCGATGATGGAAATCCCTGCACCCTCTCTGACGTCTGCCTGAACGGTGCCTGCCTGGGAACTCCGCTGGATTGTTCGCCGCTGAGCGATGAATGCAACACGGGGACCTGTGTAGGCGGCCAATGCGCCCAGATCGGCAAGTCCGGCCCATGCAATGATGACGACCTCTGCACCCAGAATGACATCTGCCAGGACGGGATCTGCCAGGGAACACAGTTGGACTGCACCGACCTGGACAGCCAATGCATCACGGGCGTCTGCTCCAACGGCGTCTGTGTTCAGGAATCGAAGTCCGGGGCCTGCACCGATCAGGATCCCTGCACCATGGGTGATACCTGCTCCAACGGCGTCTGCACTGGAACACTCAAGGACTGCACCTACCTGAACTCGAGCTGCACCGTGGGAGTCTGTGGCGACGGAGTCTGTTCCGAGCAGAACATGATCGGGGCCTGCGACGACGGAGACGACTGCACGATGACAGATGTGTGCATCAACGGAGTCTGCGCCGGAACCCCCAAGGACTGCTCGTACCTGAACTCACAATGCACCACCGGGATCTGCAACGCAGGGGCATGCGTAACCCAGGCAGGAGTCGGAGCCTGCGACGACGGCGACCCATGTACGTCAGGAGATGCCTGCCAGGGGGGGGCCTGCATCGGCGTGGGTATGGATTGCTCCTATCTGGACGGAGACTGCACCCAGGGGATGTGTTCCGGTGGGGTCTGCGTGACACAGAACAAGACCGGCTCCTGTGGTGACAACGATCCCTGCACCACCGGAGATACCTGTCAAAACGGGGTCTGCCAGGGCAACGCCATGGACTGCTCCTACCTCAACGGAAGCTGCACCCAGGGGGTGTGCTCCGGCGGCAGCTGTGTCGAGCAGAACAAGTCCGGCTCCTGCGATGACAATGACCCCTGCACCACGGGAGACACCTGCCAGGACGGGGCATGCCAGGGTGCGGCCAAGGATTGCTCCTACCTGGATGGAGACTGCACCCAGG
>CAZNWW010000604.1:0-3089 GCA_964576155.1 uncultured Myxococcales bacterium
CCGACGGGGTGCCCTCGGGTACTCACTCTGAGGGCGACACTGTTCTCAAATAGCTCGACAATTAGGGAAGGGGACGACGAATTCCATGATCCCGTCGCCCCAGAATAACGTGGAAGCGTGAACGGGATCCCCCAGACAGGAAGCCCAATCCAGGTTGACGACAAGACAAAGGACGAGATCCCGCCAATCCTCGGATCCCCGACTCGACCTGCGGTATAGATCACCTCCGTGACGAGTCGGAATGGTATCTCTGGGGCCAGGCGAATCGGCAACTCCGGGATCGGAGAAACCGTGTGGCCGTTGCAGCCAACCTCTACCTCCCCAACCGCTCCATAGATTCCACTGCGGGCCTCAAGCTCTATCAATAAACGCTTTCTAAGGGGGCTAATAACGAGGCTGTCGGAATTCATTGCCTCCTTGTCGAAGCGCTCCACTCCGAGGTGGAACCCATCCGGACAATTTCGCTTTGCAGGTCCGGGGGGTTTACTCGGCGATGGATTATCGGCCACACAGAGGACCTCGGCCAACCGATCCCCACCGATAAAGATACCATCCAGACCAACGGTCACGAGGGGCAACTCTGCGCTGAACTCTGGTGAGCCGTCCTCTGCCCCGCATGAAGCGAGCGGACCGGCGGTCAGGATAGCCAGCCCGAGAAACATCATGATCCTTTGCACGTTCAACCTTGCGAGGCGAGGTCTCATGGCTGGCACAAGATTGGAGAGGTGGGTAAAACTTCCATCCGTGTTTCTTGCCTCCAGGCCAAGTATCGGCGGCCGAGCCCGGGGGTGTTAATGCGCGTACGGTTCGCGTACGGTTTTAACCAGCGTAGCTCGATTTAACCAGCGCAGCCTCACGTAACCAGCGTTGGAAATCAACGATCTCCAGTAACGACGTAGGCTGCATTCCACCTTCACACGGTCGAAGTCACCGGTTCCCGTCATCCCGACCGAGCCAAGCGAGCGGAGGCCTTCGGTCAGGCATCTCTCACGGGCACTCAGCCAAGCAACCCGGTCGGCACGGGGAGACCCTTCGGTGAACCGGGCGACTACCAGCTTCCCGTTTTGAGTGGGGAAGTTCTTGGGGATTCTCAACAGTCACTGAACGAGACACAGGCTCTTGATATCGCACGCCTATTTCTTCCTCCGTCCTCCCAGGTGAGTCAGGAGTGCCCTCCCGATTTGACCTGCACCTGCGAGGATTGGAAGTGCATCTGGACCATGCCCTGTGACGTGGACGCCGACTGTGAGGCCTTCGGTCCACCGGGGTACCTCGAATGCATCGACGGGAACTGCGTACCTGGGTAGCGCGTGGTGTGCAAGAGATCTCTGTAGGGACGGAGGTGGGACGCGGCGCCCAGGCACCTGACACATGTCAGTCCCCATCTGTCACTGATTGGTATAGATCCACGTAGTATTGCCCGTCGCGACGATGTCGCCGTTCTCGAAGAGACGGACGCTCTCGAGGGAAGCGATCTTCCCGTCCCCGGTCTCGGGGGTCACGTCGGCCCAGTCGTGGCCCTTGTTTGAGCTCGCAATGATAAACCCCCCATTCGAGGAGGGGGATTTCTCTCCGACGACCACGACGTTGTCACCAGCTGCGCTGACGGCGAAGGCCCTGCCATCCCAATCGATGCCGTTGTCGGAGAGGTCGATGCGGGTCCAGTTGTCCTTGCTGTAGGGGTCTCCCTCCGAGACAAAGATTAGAGGCTGGGATCCAGACTGGTCGGAGCCCACCACGATCATGCTGGTGTCGGACCACATATGCATATCGAGGAGCTCTCCGTCTTCGCCGTCTTCCTGCAACACCACCGTCTGGAAATGGAAGGTAGCGCCGGGCTCCTTGGAGGGGAGCCGCACCCTGGCCGCGTCGTTGATCAGACTGCCACAGCCGTAGAACCGGTTGTCGTAGGCGGTGACAGAGCGGACCTGGTACGCAAAGGCCTCAGCGCAGCATGGACCCGCACCGGAGCACTCCGGAGCGATCTTGCAGATTCCGGAGCCGCAGTCGGCGTCCTCGGTACAGTCGACCAGATCCGTGAGCTGCTCCTCACCGAGACCATGCAGCTCATTGAACTGACCCCCCGCAGATCCATAGGCTGCCGTGGTGCCGGTGAGGGAGTCGATGAGCACTTGCCCGTCCTCAGTCACCGCGACGTTCTCTGCCTGCCCGACGCTGGTGCTGGCCTTGTTGCCCCAAACATAAAGACCCGTTGCTCCCAGCTCGGCGCCCCCCTCGTCGATTGTGAAAACCGGGCTCTCCCCGGCCAGGAACTGCCCTGCTCCATACAGGAGGCCATCCGGGCCCCGTCGGATGTCGTTGATCCGGATCTCCTCGAAGGCCTCCTGTCCCTCCCAGGTCAAGCCCCCGTCGCTAGTGACCCAGAGGCCCGCCCCGTCCCCCTTGTCTCCGCAACCAAGGAAGCCGGTTTGGCGGTCGTCGAACCAAAGGGCGTTGGCACGGCAGGGCGCCGCCATGAAGTGTTCATTCCATCCGGGGCTTTCGGGGGCCACCCACACATCTCCACCTGTCCAAGAATCCCCGGCACCAGGGCCTGGCGCGCCGCCGGCGGATCCGCCACCCAGGTCGCACGCCGGAACCGAGAGCAAGACAAGGAGCCCGGTGTTCAACAATACAATTTTCCAGTTCTCGTTCATCTGTCCTCACTCCTTCGTCGCCAACCACGACGCCCCATGCCTCCGTTCGGAGACGAGGGTCACGGACTGGTATTCATCTCCAACGGAGGCGGGAGTCACCGGGTTCTCCCGCACCGCCGCCACCACCGGTAGGCCACGTACACGTGTAGCGCCTACGCATCATGTCCGGGTTTCGGCCGAGAAATTGGGTGACACGTCCCCCCTTATTTCCAGCAAGCCGTAGTCCAATAGTACTTGCTCGACAGCCCTCCGTCGAGCAGCATCCAACTCGCTCCTGGTGTTCGCCTCCTCTCGTATCCTGCCCTCCAATCTGTCGACTCTTCTGGCGAAGGCTGCCCGGTCCGGGAGGCTGGTACAATCTCGCTCGAAGACTTCCCTGGCCGTGCAGCCGCGCAGGACAGGACGAGGGCGTACCTCGTTAAGGTCGTGCAT
>CAZNWW010000605.1:0-3084 GCA_964576155.1 uncultured Myxococcales bacterium
GTCCTACACTAAATGCGGCGAGAAGGTGTCTCATTTTTGTTGACAGGTTCCGCGGCGGCTACGGGAGCGGCGTCAGCCGCTCGATGTCCTTTGCCGGAGCCACGGTTGGTGTAAGCGGCCGGACAGAGGGGGAGAGCTCCCTGCTCCGGATCGGTGAGCCAGCGGCGGAGGAGACCGCCAGCGGCAAAGTGGAGAAGGAAATCGCCACCTACCACGCCCTCGCCCCGGTGACCCTCCCAGCAGGCACCTCGGGGATGGTGCCGCTCATCCGGCGCTCCCTCCCGGGGGAAGCCTTCACTGCGTTGAACCTCGAGGGTGGTCCTACCACTTGCGTTCGGGTGGAGAACCAGACCGGTCTCGTCCTCCAGGAAGGGATCTCAAGTGTATACATCCACGGCCGGTTCCGGGGCCAGACCCCGATCCACCGCACCGAGCCCGAAGAGATCCGAGTATGGTGCTTCGGACAGGACCCGGACGTGTCCTACGGCGAGCGACGGGAGACCGAGGAGGAAGAGAAGGCCCTCGAGTGGAAGAACGGGGCCTTGTGGGTACACCACCTGAAGACCACCACCCAGACCTTCACCGTGAACAACCGCGCCGGGCAGCCCCGGACCGTAGCCATCGGTATCCCACCCATCAGCAACGGCCGGGTCCTGCACCCCGGGAACCTCCGGGAGGCCGAGGGCGGAGCCCGGCTCCACCTGGCGTCGGTGCCCGCGCGCACAGAGCAGGTGGAGACCGTCGTCATCGAAGAGGGACGGATGCGCCAGGTTGGCCTGTACCTCACCGCGCTGGAGGCGCTCCTCGAGCCGGCCGGAATCCCTGAAAAGGAGAAAGCCGTCGTACGGGCCGTCCTCCCCACCGTGAAGGAAGCAGAGGCTCTCCAGGAGCGGATCAACGAGATCGCAACGGAACGAAACCGCATCGACAGCCAGGCGCAGCGCCAGCGCGCCAACCTGCAGTCCGTACCCGAAGGGGCGGGTGACTCCGGCGCGGTGAACCGCATGCTCAAGGACCTCATGGCCTTGGAGGAGGACATCCGGGAGGGTGAGGAGAAGAGCCGGGTGCTGTCCGAGAAGTCGACCGTCCTCATGCAGCAGGTTGGCGAAGCCCTTGCTGTTCTGGCCCGCTAAGAGTCAACTTCTGCGGACTGCCGCGTGGCGTTCCTTTGCTCGGGCGGCTTCTGTGGCGTGATCCACCATGGGGCGCGGGTATCCGGATCCCCGGGGCGGTCCCTCGAACTCGATGCCGTGGATTCGCTCCGGAGACAGGCCGGCCAGCTCGGGGATCCAGCGGCGGACGTAGACCGCGTCGGGGTCGAAGCGGACCTGCTGTCGCCACGGATTAATCACCCTGAACCAAGGCTGAGCGTCGCAGCCGGTGGACGCAGCCCACTGCCAGTTCCCATTGTTGATGGACGGGTCACAGTCCACGAGCCGCCGCGCGAAGACCCGCTCCCCCTTCTGCCGGTCCAGGTGGAGGTCCTTGCAAAGGAACGATGCGGAGATCATCCGGGCGCGGTTGTGCATATATCCCGTCGCGGCCAACTCGCGCATGCCGGCATCCACGATGGGGAAGCCCGTGCGCCCGGCGGCCCAGCGCGCCAAGCGGGACAGCGACGTGTCCCACTCCAGGTCGCGATACATAAGGTGGAAGGGCTCCCCGAATACGTGGGGGAAATGCCACGCGATATGGTGATAGAAGTCCCGCCATAGGAGCTGGTCCAGGAGCGGCGTATCAGGACCGAGGGCGTCGTGGATCCGGTGCCACACTTCACGCACGGAGACGGTCCCGAACTTGAGGTGCGGGCTCAGGTGGGTGGTGCCGGCCTCAGCGACGAGGTCCCGACGGGTCTCGTAGTCCTGGAGGCCGCCGAGACGCTTGAGGAGCGCGAAGGCACGTGCGCGTCCACCGGATGGGGCCCCCTCCGGAGCCTGCGACGGCGGCGGCACGTGGCTCGCACCCGGAAGATTCCATGTGACGAAGCCCCACGGGGACGGTTCTCCGTCGCCGGCACCTTCCGCCCCCGGGCTGCGTTCCTGAACGGGGTGAATACCCTGTACGGCCCTCCCGCTGTGGTCTGGAGATCCTCGGGTTCATTCAGCAGGATGTCCCCGGAGAGGATGAGGTCCGCCCCCACCCGCCGACATCCGGCGCCGAGGGTCTGGTCCCGTTCCCGGGAGAAGGGGGTGTAATCACGATTCGCATGGACCACCGACGCCTTGAGGGCCTGGGCGAGCCCGGGCACCACGATGGAGGGATCCCCTTGAGCGACATAGAGCCGCCCGCCGGCCCGCTGCAAGGCCCTCTCGAGGTCCTCGAGGGACTCGAGCATGAACCGGAGTGCGGGCGCGCTGAAGTAGGGATGTCTCTCGATCTGTTGCGGATCGAGGACGAAGACCAACGCCACCTGATCGCATTCCCTCAGGGCCCGGTTGAGCCCTGTATTGTCCTGGAGTCGAAGGTCCCGTCGAAAGAGAAAGATCCCGCGCTCAGCCATGGTGCGCTCCGTGGATCCGGACGCGCCGCACGAAGTCCTCACGACACACCGGACTACGAAGATCCTCGTCCACCACCGCAGGCAGGTCAGGGAGAACTCTCGAGAGTGCGAGGGCGAAGAGGCCGCCCCCGCAGGAAGGCGAGCGCGCCTTGAGAACGAAGCCGGAGATCCCGAGCTCGGAGAGGCTACCGATGCGCGTCTCGCACCAGGCCTCCATTCGCGCCGTCAGATCCACGCCGGACACATGACCGACCAACCTCGGCTTCGCCGGATCCCCGACGAGCCCGATGGTCTCCCGCGGAACCCCCAGACCCAACTCGACCTCCGGACAGACCGGGACCATGTCGAACCAGGCGCCCAGGGTGTCCCGGACATACAGGTCCAGCCTGTGGCCGCAATCGTAGCGCACCGCCTCACCCAGGAGGCAGGAGCTGACTCCAACACGGATCCCATCGGTCACGTCTCAGACCCTCCGACTCAGGACTCGGAGGTCCAGTCTAGGTCCAGCCCTACCGAGAATCAATGGTGCGCTTGAGGGAGCGGGCATCATTGATGATGCCCTCGAACATCGGCGGCCATGTCCT
>CAZNWW010000606.1:0-3067 GCA_964576155.1 uncultured Myxococcales bacterium
CGCCCACCCTCCGATCCTATGCAGCTTCGCGGTCGCAGGGATCGAGGTGGAGCCGACGATCATGCCCGAGCCCGTGGTGAGTCTGGGTCCCAGGATCCCCCTCGCGCCGACCGTGCAGCCGGGATCCATCCAGGCGAAGCATCAGCTGCAGGCCCTGGCGACGCTCTTCGACGTGATCCTCCTCGGCAACCACGGTCCCGTGGTCGCCGGCGCTGATCTGGAGCAGGCCTACCTGCGCCTCGAGCTGGCGGAGCACGTAGCGGACATCCAGCAGCGGGCCACATGGTTGGGTGGTGCGCGGCGGATCCCGGACCGGATGCTGGAGCCCCTCCTCAAGTCCCGCCGCAAGGCCGGTCTTGGCCCCGAGGCCCGTGGTCCCGTCCCGCCTGCGATGCCGTCCCTGGAGGACGCATCCGTCGAGGATCTCGTGCGCGCGCTGGTGGAGGACGTCAGCGGTTCTTCTTCCTGATCTTCAACTCATCGACCATCGATTGTGCGAGGCGCACCTTGGAGCGCCCGTGGGACCGGATGGTGTCCCTCAGGTCCCGCAAGACGAGGACGATCACCGCGAAGAGGAAGCCCATCAAGAGGGGCACCGACCACAGGGGGATCGACTCCCGGGCCGAGAAGAAGAGCAGCAGCGCCACGCAAGCGAAGAGCAGGGAGAAGATCGTCATTCGTCGCCGGAGTCGGCGCAGCGGGTATGGAAAGAGATGGGCCTCGGGGTGGCGGTTGGTCGCCGAGAACCGAAGGACCTCCCCACCGGCGAAGCCCGTGAGGACGACCAGCAGGAGCGCGTAGCCCAGCATGATTATTCGGAATCCCGGGGCGCGTGCAGGCCGGCGAAGCGGGGCTCGAGCTTCTCGAAGGTCGCATCCAGGGCCTCGGGGATCACCCTGGTCTGCCCCACCACGCTCATGGCGTTGGTGTCGCCGATCCACCGGGGCACGATGTGCCAGTGGATGTGATCGGGCAGTCCGGCCCCCGCCGCTGCCCCGAGGTTCATGCCCAGGTTGAGTCCGTCCGTCGTGAACACCTCTCCGAGGATGTCCACGCTCTGCACGAGGAGCTCGTGGAGGTCGGCGCGCTCCTCTCGGGAGAGGTCCGTCGGGTGGGACACGTGCCGCCGCGGCGCCACGAGGAGGTGCCCGTTGGAGTACGGGTACCGGTTCATGATCACGAAGGAATGCGTGGTAATCGTGAGGACCAGGGACTCGGGGGAGATCCCCCGTCCGGGCTCTTCGCAGAGGAAGCAGGTCATGGGCTTGTCTCCTAGGATGAAGTCGATACGCCAGGGGGCCCATAGGGTGTTCATCTGTCCTCCTCGCCCGTGATCGCCAGGCGTCGGAGGGAGGCCCAGCCCGTGGCCGCTATGACCAGGGCGCCGAGGCCGTGGGGAAGGATCTCCTGGTCCATGATCCCCACCAGGTGGATCAAGACGCCGAACGCGGCCACCGCGACCCCGGCCAGGAGGTAGATCTCCAGAAACCGCACCCGGGGGCGCAGCCAGAGGAGGACACCTCCCATTACGAGGAGCAGGTGTCCGGGGTGGAAGAACATGACCGTCCCGTTAGGACGGGTCTCCGGATAGGGGGACGCGATCCAGCCCACCAGGAGGATCCCCGCGTAGAAGGTCGCTGCGAGGCCCACGAGGACGAACTGTACCGCGAGGATCCGCCGGCCGCGCCGAAGCAGTGCGGGCCAGCCGAACCCGGCGGCGAGGACGAGCAACGCCAGGATCCCCGGCCAGGGGGACGGCATGGGCGGCGCGTCGAGCTGCGCGCCGGTGAGCACCCGCTCCCCGGTGATCACGGGCCGCCCGTCGGCCTCGAGGCCCCGCATCTCCTCGGCGAGGAACCAGGGCAGGAACATCTGCTCCCAGCGCGAGATGGGTTGATCGATCTCCCCGTTGAGGAGGCCGTAGACCAGCCAGCGGGTGGGCGCAAACTCCGGACGATGGAGGCTGGCGTTTATCAGATCCCGGAAGGAGACCCCCGCGGGGGCCTCGGCGGTCCGGTCCCGCAGCGCGCCCCCCAGCGCATCGTCCAGGAGATCCCTCAGCTTCGTGGCGCAGTTGTTGTGGAAGTGGTGGTACCTGTAGGTGGTGTGCGCCACGTCCGGGTCGGTGAAGAGGCGGTCCCGGAGGGCTTCGAACTCTGCCTCGGTGAGGGCCGCGCCCCGGGGCGCCAGATCAAGGTCCGCGAAGAGGCGCCGCAGGAGGATACGGACCTGAGCCTCTGAGAGGTCGAGGTCTTGCTCGATGATCCCGCCGAAGTCGTCCTTGTACCAGGAGATCATGGACAGGAAGTCGGTCCTGCTACAATAATAATCGAGCTTCCCTACTAAAAAATTCCAGCCCATCAAGGGGTCGGAGGTGTCATAGGTGCCGTAGTCCACGGAGATATCCGCGCCCCGGTATCGGAGGCGCAGCGCGATGTGTCCGAAGCCCGTGAAGAGGCTGTCCCCCGAGAACATCGTCACCAGAGATATCTGGTACGGAGAGTCCGTCCGATTCTCGTCCGCCAGGGCGGGCGGCGTCAGGAGCAGGCCCAGGAGCAGGGGGGCCCACATTCCGCGCTCAAAGAGTCTCCGCACCGCTCCCTCCCTCGTTGATCGCCCGGTATCGCCGCCCGAGGTAGATCGCCAGGGCGATCCAGATCGTGGCGAGGATCACGGTCATGATCATATACCAACGCAGGTCCTCGATGCCACGGATGGCGAAGAAGGCCTGGAGGGAGATCATCGCGAGTCCGGCCAGGGCCTTGGCTGTGCGCAGGACGAACATGTCGATGAACGCGAGGGTCTTGTACTTGTCCTTGCGCGGCACCGGGACGAAGAGCATCTCCCGGGAGGTCTGGTTGATGGAGTAGTTCAGCGCGTTGTCCGACAGGTACAGGATCTCCACGGTGAGGAGTACGGGGATGAAGAAGAACCCCGTGGACAGGATCAGCAGGAGCACCGGGAGCACCAGGAGGGCCGCGGTGAGCCCAAGGCGTCGGAGGATCAGAGGGGTGAGGATCAACTGCGCCCCGATGGCCACGACATTCAGGATGAGGAAAAAGCTCGA
>CAZNWW010000607.1:0-3067 GCA_964576155.1 uncultured Myxococcales bacterium
CGAGGCTGCTGACGGCCTTCAGGAGGCGGCTTGAACCGGGCGATGGATCATACCCATTGACATAAATAGAATCAAGGCTTCTCGTCGTCATCTGCTCGGCGCGCTTCAGCCTCAATGAAGACCTTCTTGACGTTCGGCCAGGCCTGCTTGATCCGGGTATCGAGCTCGTCGATGATCTCCTCCAGCTCAACGGCCGTGGCCTTGTCAGAGAAATCGACGCTCAGGTTGACCAGGATGAACTTCGGGCCCATGTGCATGGTCAGCACCTGGTTGACATGCTCGACCTGGGGATACTCGGCGACGAGCTTGCGGATGCCGTCGACAACTTTGACATTGGCGCTTTCACCGATCAGCAGCCCCTTGGTTTCGTAGGCGAGCCAGATAGCGGTACCCCCGAGGATCAGGCCGATGACGATCGAGGCCAGGCCGTCGTAGATCAGGTTTCCGGTCAGCTGCGACAGAAGAATACCGCAGAAGGCGACCAGCAGACCGAGCATGGCCGCCGAATCCTCGAAGAGCACAACGAATGTGGTCGGGTCCTTGCCCTTCTTGACCGCCTCCACGTATCCCCACCTGCCCTTGGCGCGGGAGAATTCGGTGAGGGCAAAGAAGAGCGCGGCCCCTTCGAACAGCATCGCGAGGGCGAGGACGATGTAGTTGATGTACGGGTCGGTGATCGGCGAGGGGTTGTGCAGCTGGTGGATCCCTTCGTAGATCGAAACCCCGGCGCCGACGGCAAAGATCAGCAGGGCGACGACGAAGCTCCAGAAGTAGACCTCTTTTCCATGGCCGAAGGGGAAGCGGTCGTCCGCCGGCTTCTTTGCCTTGTGCAGGCCGAGCAGCAGCAGCAGCTGGTTCCCGGTATCGACCACCGAATGGATCCCCTCGGAGAGCATCGCCGAGCTGCCGGTCAACGCGGCGGCGATGAACTTGGTCACCGAGACCAGGGCGTTGCCGGCCAGGGCGGCGTAGATGACTTTTTTGGATGTTCCGGCCACCCGGGGCTCCTTCAGGTTATTCGTCTGACCATGGCTGCGCGTGGCCCAGGAGCTCCTCGGTGTCGTAGGACTCACAGCCTGGATCCGCAGAGATCATGTGGTCATCGCCGTTGGTGGAGATGCAGCGGTACAGTGGGACAGTGCCGTCGGCGGGAGCTCCGTGGATGAAACCCAGCGGTCCCATGGTGAGCTGACCCTCGCAGCCGGGATCCTTGGACAGGAAGCTGTCGTCACCGGTCATGCACTCGTACAGCATGGCGGTCCCGGGCTGAGTTTCCCGGTGAAGGCGGTAGCTCTGCTCCGCGGTGAAGCCCGCTGGCAGGAGTCGAGTCGACGCCCAATGCCCGCGGCCTCCCTTGTAGCCTCGGACCAGCTT
This sequence comes from uncultured Myxococcales bacterium, assembly GCA_964576155.1. Classification (GTDB taxonomy): domain Bacteria; phylum Myxococcota_A; class UBA9042; order CAIXZC01; family CAIXZC01; genus CAZNWW01. The sequence continues at coordinate 1,375 of CAZNWW010000607.1, forward strand.
GGTGTAGGGCAGGTTTTCGAAGCCGCAGGAGAGCTGGGGCGGGTCCAGGTCGATGCGGTTCGACAGGGCCCAGGTGACCCAGGCCGGCTTGAAGTCTCCGTAGTCCGTCACCAGCCCCAGGCCGATGCCCGCGGCCACCTCCACCGGGTGGTCTTTCATCCGGTGGTAGATGTAGTTGCTGATCCCCGGGGTCCCTACCACGTTGTACAGGGACCCACACACGCCGTCGGCCTGGGCCTCGGGGGAGGACTGCGGGGCCAGGGAGTTGACGCCGCTCTCTGTGAGCTGCACGTCCCAGGCGTGGGGGTCGTTCGGGAACGTGGCCCGGAGCCAGCCCACGATCACGCCGATGTTCCCGTAGGTCACCTTGGGGAGGTCGTCGGGGGAGAAGGTCGGATTCAGGAGGTTCGGGGGGTAGGGGTGGTACGCGACCCGCCACTCCCGGTCTCCGATGAGGGCCGCCACCTCGGTGACGAAGGTCTTGACCGAGAGGAGCGGGTTCTGTGCACCCGGTTGGTCAAAGGTGGTGTCGAAGTGGTGGGTGAAGGACATCAGGATCTTGGCGTGAGGCTGCTCTGCGTGGATCGCGTCGTTCGCGGCCGCGTAGTTGTCGGCGTAGATCTGGATCCAGGCGTCGGGGTCGCAGGGGGCCCCCTGACCACAGCCGATGTCGAACCAGTCGTTGGAGTTCACCTCATTGTGGATCACGAAGTCCGCGATGCGGCCGTGGCCCTCAAGTCCGTTGTAGCGGCGCGCCAGCATCCCCGCGAAACGCGCGTAATCCCCGGGATCGTCGGGCTTGCAGAAGACCTCGAAGCCCTCGGTGATGGGGGAGCATGCCACCTCCTGGCGGGCCCAAGCCGGGACCCCGTAGATCACCGCCGTCACCACGACCCCCAGGTCGGTATACGCGGCGATGGACTCGTCCACGCCGCCGCTGACCTCGAAGCAGCGGCCGTCGAACTCCTGCTCGCCGTCCCCACAGGGCGCCGCCTTCGGTGCGGGCTCCCAGCCGTACCAGACCAGGTTCATGGCCACCGCGCCCGTGCCGTTCCCCGCTATCTCGTTCCTGTCCGGCCAGTGGTCGGGCTGGATGCCCTTGACCTGGTAGGCGGTCTTCTCCGGGTAGGGAAGGGGGGGGGCGGTGGAGGCACGTCCGGCGGAACGGTGTCTTCGACCTCCGGGCTGATCTCCTGGGCGGTGTCCGACGGTGCCCACAGGTCCGAGCCGACCTCCGGGACGGTCCCACCGTCATCGCCGCCCGTGTCCGAAAGCGAAGTATCCGTGAGATCCGCGGGCGGGCTCCCACGGTCCCGGGGCGCGGCGGTAGCCTCCGGGGCGGAGTCGGGGCCGGTGACGTCAAGACCCTGCAGAGCTCCCGCCCCGCCCCCGCCGCAGCCCGAGATAGCGATTACAACAGCCAATGCCAGCGCCGACAGGGTCTTCATGGCTTCTCCGTCCAGGGTTCTCTGGACCAGCCTGGAGGATGGCGCAGTCCATGTCAAATCAACTCATCGTGCTTGAGATAAGCCTCGGCATTCCTCCGAACCCAGGCGTTTTTTCCGCGTGACCTCTGCGCCTGCACCGGATATCATTTTTGCCACGGAATAAGCCGGATCTACTGGTCGAGAGTTGTATCTCCCCAAAATTGGATCGGCGCTTCATCACTGGGTGAGCCTGCCCTGGCCTTCTG
>CAZNWW010000608.1:0-3065 GCA_964576155.1 uncultured Myxococcales bacterium
CGTCCACGGCAACCCCATCGCGCCCCTCGCGGACATGGAGGCGCGCCGTGAAGGCATCCTCACGGGCTGCGTCCTGGCCGTTATCGGGGATCACAAGCGCTTCGCACCCAAGACCGTCCAGGCGAAGGCGGTGAGCTCGGTGATAGATCTGGCCCTCGAGGGGATCCGTGTCCTGGCGGTCAACGAGGGCGCCACCACCGTTCACTGACCAGCCAGTCCTCCCAACCAGGGGAAGATAGCGTCGTAGGGGATCACTCCCTTGAGATAGTAGAGCGCGGCGGTGAAGAAGAGGACGCCGAACGCGACGGTGGCGGCCTCGCCGAGCTTGCCGACTTGCGGTCGCTTGGTCATTAAGTGAGACGACATCCCCAGGAAGAGGAAGAGGGTGCCCATGCCCAGGCCGAAGGCCGACATGAGCGCGGCGCCCTTCACCATGTCCTGCCCCTGCGCAATGTAGGTGAGGATACCAATCACGATGGGCCCGACGCAGGGGGCCACGATGATCCCCAGCACCAGCCCGAAGATGAAGGCCCACAGGTAGGTGGCCTTCTGCTTCGTCGCCAGGAAGGTCTTGAACTTCGTGAAATCACCGAAGGGAATGATCCTCAAGCTCATGAGGGCCATGAGGAGGAAGAGCAGTGCGATCCCACCCATTACGAAGGGGTTGGTCATCACCCTCCCCACCGCGCCCCCGCCGAGGGCCGCGATGATCCCCATGCTCACGTACATAGCAACGATCCCGAAGACAGTCAGCAGGGACATAAAGAAGCTCTGACGCCGTGTGCGGCCGCCGCCCATGCTGAGGAACCCGAAGATCAGGAAGTACGCGGGATACGCGCAGGGAGTCAGGCTCGCCGCGAGTCCGCCTAGAAAGACCAGAACCAGGGTCAGGAGAAAGCCCCTCTCCGACAGCCAGGCGGCCACGGTGTCACCCTCCTCGCCGTCCTCCGAAACACCACCCTCCATCGGGTCCTCTCCGAGGGCCACGGCGCCGTACCTCTCGAGCCGTGGCAGGAACTTGTCTACCGGCTCGAAATCGACGAGGACGCTCTCCTCGACCAGCTTGCCCCCAGGGGTGAACACAGCCACCCAGGGGAGGCCCTTGATGTTGTAGGTATCCCAGACCTCCTCGTTCTCCTCCGCGTCCATATCCAGGGCTACGGGGATGAACGCATGCAGCTTGGCCGCCACCGCAGGATCCACCAGGGTCTTGTCCTTCATATCCAGGCAGGAAGGGCACCAGGTCGCCCAGGCATCCACGATGACCGGTTTTCCGGATTCCTTCGCCAGCCGGAAACCCTCGTCGAGGCTTGTGACCCACTCAATTCCGACCTTAGCCGCCTTCTCCCCCTCCTCCTGGACCGGGAAGAGGAGTTGCCCGAGGAGGACGAACACGCCGAGGCCCCAGAGGATCCCCGAGGTCAGCTTCCGGGCTTTCTGGGGGCCATTGAGCATTATGGGATCCATCAATATGACGCCCCGTCCCATGAACCAGGCGACGAAGACCACTACGAGGCCCTCTATGGTGATCAAGAGATGTGGACTCATGGCTCCTCCATGATCGGACACTTCCCACGTAAGGTCGCTCGAATCGTGGAAACGTTACATTGATTCCTTCAGTGGGTTCCCCGCAAGAGCCCCTCCGGCTCCCGGCAGCGGTCGAGGATCTCACGGGGGATCTCAACGAGGGGAAGGATCTTCTCGACGACGCCGGTCGAGATAGCCGCCTTGGGCATCCCCCAGACCATGCTGGATTCCTGGTCCTGGGCCAGAACCCCGCCGCCACGGGCTGCGATGTCCTGAACGCCGAGGGCTCCGTCACGACCCATGCCGGTAAGAACAACGGCAATGCACCGCGCGGAGACTGCTGCTGCGACGCTGCTGAAGGCCGCGTCGACGCTGGGATGGAGGCCGGGCTCGTCGGGCCGCTGGGTGATACGGAAGGTCATCTGCGGCGTGATCTCCAGATCTGCGCCGCCAGGGGCGACGTAGGCGATGCCTTTGTACACATGCTCCCCGTGCTCTGCCTGCTTCACTCTGATCAGACATTGCTGGTCGAGGCGCTCTGCGAGCTGCTGGGTGAAGCCCTCGGGGAGGTGCTGGATGATAACCGTGGCGAAGGGCACGGTGGAAGGGAAGCGGGGCAGGATCTTCGAGATCGCCGAGATGCCGCCCGCGGACGCCCCGACGATGACCAACAGGGGTGGTGGGACCCGGCCCGCGTCTCGCATCGCCCGAACGGACCGCAGGGCGGGTACGGTAATTGCGTTGGCGCTGGTAACCGGGCGAAGCGCAGAGGGAGTCTTCGGCGCAATCTCCAGGATACGTTCCACCAGGGTGTCCGCTATGGAGCTGATGTCAATGGAGCGCTCGCCCGATGGCTTGGCGATGCAATCTGCAGCGCCTGCCTCGAGGGCCTGGAGGGTGAGCCGCGCACCCTCGGGTGTGTACGCGCTCAGGATGAGGATAGGGATATCGGACCGCCGCCGGATGTGCCGGGTGGCCTCCAGGCCGTTCATGCGGGGCATCACTACGTCCATGGTGATCACGTCGGGCGTGAGCTGCTCAGCCTTCTGGACCGCCTCCTCACCATCCAGCGCATATCCGACAACCTCGATATGTTCGGACTTCTCCAGCACGGAGGAGATCAACTTCACCATGAACAGGGAGTCGTCCACCACAAGTACGCGGATCATCATACCTCTCCGTCGTCCGGATCCAGGACAAAGGTCCGGACCGGTTCGCTGATACCTTTGAGCTCAAGGGCCCCGTGTTCACTCCATCTGATGCCCGACGTCTCCACCCAGGCCTTTGCAGCGCCGAAGGTATCCTCGCTGCACAAGACCTTGTCCGGGGGGCACTTGCCCTCCAGGCGGGCGGCGCGGTTCACCGTGTCGCCGATGACAGTATAATCCTGCCTGTCACCGGTTCCAATGGTGCCCAGGATCACCTTCCCGGTGTTTATCCCCATGCGCATGTGCAGCGGCTCCGGCTGTCGTGCGTTCAGGGGCGGCATGCGGCGCTGCATCTCCAGGCCGCAACGAATGGCCCGCACTTCAGGTGGA
>CAZNWW010000609.1:0-3056 GCA_964576155.1 uncultured Myxococcales bacterium
TCGCGTCGGGCGCTGCTGTGCGCATGCGGTCGAGGACTTCCATACGGCAGCCGACGACGCAGAGGGGAATATCACCCGTGATGCGGGAGCTGCTCACGGACTCGATCACTTCCTTGACGTGCCCCTCTCTGAGGGTGGCGTCGGCGATGATGATGTCGGGAGGGTTGTCGCGGAGTTTCTTATAGGCAAGCACGGTGGGATCAATCCGGTAGACCATATACCCCGTCTCGGCGAGCTGCTCGAGCAACTCCCGGAGTCCTCTCCTGTGCTGCGCAACATACGCGATCCGTACCATCGGCGTCTCCGAGTTCTGTAGACCTCTCCGCTGAGGCGCCGGGAGCCTAGCACAAATATTACTCAAATGCATGGAGAAAATGAACGATTGGAAGGGGGCAATCGTGTATGGTATCCAGAGCTTGGTTTGAGGAGAGAGAGAAATGACCCAGCGACGACGAATGGTGTGGGTTGCGTTCCTTGGGATGGCCCTGGCCGGCTGCGACAGCGGCGGATCCACCGCCACCGGCGACGCCATTCAGGGAGACGTGGAGCCCCGGGACGCGCCGGGACGGACCGAGATCGAGGAGGACTTCGATCCGGGCGGTCAATGTACGGTGGAGCTCGTGTTGGAGCTGTTCAACGGTGACTCTCCACTGGTGCTCGAGGTAGATCGCGAGTACGTGCTCCAGGCCCGGATCTACAACCCGGCCAACGGCGACACACCAGAGGGTGAGGAGGTGACCTTCACCCTCTCGGGGGGCGGCGACGCGCAGATCCTGCAGTCGTCCGCAGAGACGGACGGCTTCGGCGTGGCTGCGGTGGACCTGTCCACGGGCACCCAGGCGCCGGTCTTCTATAACCTACGTATCGATACACCTTGCGCGCCGGGCATCGACGTCGTCCTGGACGTTCAGGCCCACGCCACGGGGTCTATCGTTCTCACCTTCGATGTGAACGGCGAAGTGGTGGACCCGGGCAAGATCACCTCCTTCGGGGTCTACGTGTCACAGAAGGGCCTCCTCTGTGCCGGGTTGGAGCCTGCGTCCCCTGGCCAGGACATGGCCATGCACTCCCTGGCGGCGGATGAGACCCAGCTCCTGATCGAGGACGCCGTGGCGGGACCCGGATACACCATCATGGTGGTAGGCTACGACGTCGCTGACCTCCCCGCAGCCGCCGGCTGCACCGAAGGGATCAACGTGTTTGCAGGAAAGGAGACCGCCGTAGATGTCACCCTCGGTCCACTCCAGATCAACCCGGCGGGGAGCTATCAGCTCACCATGGACGCGAACTTTATCGCCCTGGTAGCGACTTACACGACGGACTGGTCACCGACCATCGCCGCGTGCCTGGACCCGGTGCCGGGCGACGTGAAGTCCGCAGTGCTGGAGGGGATCCTCATGTGGATGGACGACGGCGTCCTACCGGAGCAATGCGACGACGTGAGCGTCGAGATCGACGAGTCCGTGGACGCGTGGGCCGCAGAGCATCTGCCGCCCGCTTGGGCCGATAACCTCGACGACGTGGAAGGGTACCTGCAGGACCTGATCAGCGATCCGGTCTTCGGTGCGTCTCTGTCCGTCCAGGGCGGTGCGTTCGGTGCCGACTGTGTTGCGACCCTGGATATCAAGTCCCTCGAGTACCTGGGACCCGTCGGGGCGGGGGTCTTCCTGGAGGACGAATTCGAGGCAGGCGAGGCCTGGCTCAAAGCCGCTGACAGCGAGCTCACCTGCGAGGTTACTCCGGCGAATGTGCTCCTGCTCAACGAGTTCGACCTCCACATCAACCCGGGTCGCGTGCTGCTCTTCATGTTCGTGAACCTCGTTCTCCCGGACATCGCAGAGGGAGCGACCTCCATGGTGGACGTCTTCACCGATCAATTCGACTGCACCGGGATGCTCTCCGGGGTCAAGCAGTCCACTCTGACATGCATCAACCGGCCCATGAGCGAACTCGTCGAGGACTGCGACGACGCGGTGTACGCGGCCCTCGGTGATTACCTGACCTTCGCGGCCAAAATCGGCGCAGACCAGGTGCTGGTCGTCTCCGGTGCCGCGGACTTGACAGACAACGACAAGGACCTCGCCGCGGACGCGCTGACCGGGGAGCTCTCGGGCACGTGGTTCCTGGACGGCGAGGAAAGCGGCGCGGTGACGATCCCCTTCACCGGCCCCAAGCTGTAGGAGACCCCCATGAACGATTATTCGACCCCCGGCGGCAGCGGCTTCAACTGGAAGTTGGGCTGCCTGCTGCCTATCGGGATCATTCTGGTAATTGCCGTCATCGCCGGGCTCTGGTTCGTGCGGATGTACAACAAGGGCGTCACCTTTGACGAGAAGGTCAAGGAGAGCTGGAGCGAGGTGGAGAACCAGCTCAAGAGGCGCCTGGACCTGCTGGACAACCTCGTGGAGACCGTGAAGGGCTACGCGAAGCACGAGAAGGATGTGTTCACGCACCTCGCCGATGCAAGAAAAGCCTACTTCTCCGCGGCCAAGGACGGAACCCGGGCGGACAAGATCAAGGCCGCCTCGGGCATCGACCGGGCCTTGTCCAGGCTCCTCCTCTTGAAAGAGAAGTACCCGGACCTGAAGGCCAACCAGTCCTTCCTGAAGCTCCAGGACTCCATCGAGGGCACCGAGAATCGAATAGCTGTGGCGCGCAAGCGCTACAACGAGGCGTCGCGGGCCCTCAACGCGTTCCGTCGCTCCTTCTTCGGGCGGTTCTTCGCGGGCATGACCGGTCTCGAAGAGGCGCCGTATTATGAACTGGATGAAGCCGAGAAGGAGGCCACGAAGAAGCCGCCAAAGGTGAAATTCTAGTTCCGCTAAGCCGAGGCGCTCACTCGTCCTTACCACCCTTCTTCTGTCCTTCGTCGTACCTCTCCAACGCCTTCCGAAGTCGCTCCTCCACGATGGGGCGTGCGCCGAGGCCGATGGCCAGGGCCATGCCGAGACAGATCCCGCCGACGACCATAAGGAAGCCGTAGGAGATCAGTTGGGCCTCGATGCCCAACTGTCGAATAGCGGTGAGGACGATGAAGATGACGATGACCCAGCGGA
>CAZNWW010000610.1:0-3055 GCA_964576155.1 uncultured Myxococcales bacterium
TTGTAGGCGGCGAACATGTCGTCGATTATCGCGTTGAGGATCGTGATGTCGTCGTTGGCCCAGCTCCCGGTAGCGTCGTCACCGCCCGGTGCCACGACGATGAACGGGGTGACGTTGGAGACGTATGACCAATGGTCCCTTACCCCCGACGCGCCGAAGTCAGCGTTCCCCGCGCCGACCTGGCCGTGGAAGACCAGGATCATCGACATGGGTTCCCCCGGGTTGTACTGGTCCGGGATATGTATGTAGTAGAGGTCCTGGCCCAGGCCGGGTACCGTGACCGTACGGGTCAGGTTGCCCGGGTAGGCGCCACCGGAGCCCCCCGTGCCCGGTCCGACAGGGGGCGGCTCGATGTCCTCACCGGGAGTGACTGGGATGTCCAGCGATGCAATGTCCTGGGGAACCGGGAGATCAGGTGACGTGGTATCTCTCGGGAGGAAGACGTCGGGGTCGGGATGATCGGGAGCATCCGCTTCGTTGGGAACCCCTGCGTCGGTATCCGAGGGGATGGAGTCCCATAGGTACATCCCCGGGCCGTCGCCCGCACCACATCCTGCGATGGACACCAGGAGAACCAGCGCGCAGACTCGTGAGATCGAGTTCATCCTGCAGGCCTCATCAAGTGAGGAAATTGAAAGTGGCCTGAGCCATCCTTTCTGTTCACTCCTCCTCGTCGTCCTCGTCGTCCTCGCCGTCGTCCCCTTCCAGGAACATCTCAGCCAGCTCCCGGACGTCCGGGTCCGGATCTCCCGCCGCCAACCGCTCGAGAGCCGAGCGGGCAGCATCCCCCGCCTTGGCGAGCTCGACCACGGCCAGGGTCCGGGCTGCGGGATCCGGCGACTCGGCGACCTTGACGAGGAGGGTCAGGCGCTCTGACGGTGCGAGGGTGTCGAGCTGCTTGCGGGCCCGGTTCTTGGCGCGGAAATCCTCTGAGGTCAGGGCACCCCGGAGCTCGTCGGGTGTGAAGATCTGCTCCTGCTCCTGCTCCACGATGTCGCCGGCACACCGCAGGCCCACCGCAGCCAGGAGGAAGACCAGGGCGAACTGCAGATACCGCTTATTCATCGTCCTCATCCTCGTCACCCTCCAGGAACATCTCAGCGGTCATGCTGACGTCTTCATCGGGATCCTCTGCGAGGGCCTCCAGGAGTGACCGCGCCGGGCCTTCGCCCATCTTCGAGAGTGGCTCCACCGCGGCCATGCGGTATCCCGGCCGAGCGTCCCCGGCCAGCGTCCGAAGCGCGGCCAGCCTGGCCGCCGGCTCCTCTCCGACGCCGTCCAGGGTACGAAGGGCCAGGTGGCCCTGGATGCCGAGGAGATTCTCCCGATCCTTCTCGGACGACGCTCGCTCCTCGAGCAGGGCTCCCGCCGCTGCGCTGCCCTCCCGGTGGAGGCGAAACAGCTCCTGGTACGCAGACAGACGGATCGTGGCGTTGTCATTTTCCATCTGCTTGCCCAGGAGCTCGATCTGCTTCCCCTCAGCGAGCTTGGCGCTTGCCTTCAGCGCCTTGTTGGCCTCGTCGAATCCAGCGCCGCTCCTCGAGAGGGTCTCGACGATGGCCTCCGGGGTCTGCTCCTTGACCTCCAGGGTCGTGAGACGCTGGGTGTCCTCACCGGCTTGCTTCTTGATCAGGTAGAGCGCCCCACCCCCGGCCACCAGCACCAAGGCAACGACGCCGATGGCAATCTTGACCTTGCTGCTCATTCGTGCCTCCGCCTACAGCTTCTTGAGGAGCTTGCGCGCAATCGCCTGCTCCTCCTTCAGATCGGGGACCTTGCTCTTGATCATGTCCGCCTCGGGGACGGCGATCACCTGCTCCAGGAGCGCCTTGGCCTCGTCCTTCTTTCCTTCGGAGATGAGCACCTCGGCCAGGAACCGATGGTTCATAAGGAGCCCGGGCCCAATCTTGATGGCCTTGCGCAGGTGCTCGATGGCTTTGTCGTTGTCCCCCCCGTTCATGGCAGGGAGCTGGTGCAGCACCCGGCCCAGCACCCGGTTCGCGCCGCCGTAGTCGTAGTTCGCGTCCAGCTTGAGGACGATCTTCATCTCACGCTGCACGTGGGGCACTAGGTCCAGGCTGTGGAGGATGCCTTTGGACTCGCCGTACTTCGCGTAGGACACGCCCAGCCAGAAATGGCAGGGCACGCAGTCCTTGTCTCTCTCTACCCCTTCTTGTGCATAACGGATCCCCTTCTCGAAGATAGCCAGCTTCGCCTTGGAGCCGTCCGTGTGGGCGCCCTGCCAGTAGAAGAGGCGGGAGAGCCTCCAGCGAGCCTTGACGTTCTCCCCGTCCACGGCCAGGACCTTCTCATAGTAGCCCCGGGCCTTCTCGACCGCGGCCGGATCCTCCCGCAGCTTGAACTGCTTGTCTCCCTTCTTCATGTACCGCTTGACGGCCAGGTCGTCCGCGGATACCCCCGCGGAGAAGATCAGGCACAGGATGCCTGCGAGGACAGGTGTTGCCCTGCTCATGGTGACCACCTCCAGAGTCCGGGTTGTTAGATGCTGGCGACCCATGATACCCGCAATCGGGAAATGTCCCCAGCCCGAATATCAGGGATCGAGATAGAACGTCAGTTGGGCGAAAGCCGTGGGCACGAATTCGGTCTGGCCGGCGATTGCCCAGTCGAACCGTCCGCCCAGTGACAGCGAGGAGGATTGGTACTCGTCGCCAAAGAACACGCGAAGGCCCAGACCGAGCATGAGATCGAGGCCACTCGCGCCCGGATCTTCAGCATCGACGAACGCGCCGACACCGGCATGAACGTAGATGAAGCAAAGCAACAGCAGCTCAGCCATCGGCTGAATCTGGATCTGATGGGCCCTCTTCGCCATGCGGGCGTATCCCACATCCAGCCCAAGCCCCAGGTGTCCGCCCAGGAGGGCGGAGTCACCCGGTCCTTCGAGGGTCAGGGCCTGGAACCCGATCCAGCTATATTCCGAGAGTCTCCTGACCACAAATCATGCTGCCTCAACAAGCAGCTTGTTCAGCTTCTCTTTTACGTCTCGCGCCCAGGCCTGCCAGCGGGGAAGCTGGGTCTTGTGACCATCTGC
>CAZNWW010000611.1:0-3054 GCA_964576155.1 uncultured Myxococcales bacterium
GCCGAGGGTGGCGGGGCAGGCACGTGTGAGGTGGACCCCGCGTCGATCCTCAGCTGCGACGACGGCGTCTCCTGCACGGTGGACAGCTGCGATCCCGTCGACGGCTGCGTGTTCGCGCCAGCCCACTCCCTGTGCGAGGACGGGAACGCCTGCACCGAACAGGTCTGCGACCTGGCCATCGGCTGCTCGAACCCCCCCCTGCCCGACGGAACGGCCTGCGCGTTCGGCTTCGAGTGCCAGGCTGGAGAGTGCGTCTGCGCCCCGAACTGCGACGGCAAGGAATGCGGCGACGATGGCTGTGGCGGCTCCTGCGGCGCCTGCGGCTGCGGCGAGGTCTGTGACAGCGACCTCTGCCTCTTCGACGCCTGCGACGGAGCGGTCTGCGGCGACGATGGCTGTGGCGGTTCCTGCGGCGCATGCTCCGAGGGTGAGATCTGCGAGGCCGGCGCCTGCATCGAGGACTCCCCGAGCTGCGCCCCCCCCGGGCCCTACGGCACCAGCATCGGTGACGTCCCCGCGGACGCGGTGGTGATGGACTGCGACGGCGTGGAATACTCGATCCACGAGCTCTGTAACTACCAGGCGACGTGGATCTATGTCTTCGCCGGCTGGTGACCGAGTTGTTTGAGCGTTGCCGGTTCGGCAGCGGAGCAGAACTACCAGCAGTACAAGGACCTGGGCTTCATGGAGTACTTCGTGATCAAGGAGAACCCGAACGGAGGCACGCCATCGGCGGCCTACTGCCAGGGGATCCGCGATCAGTACGGCCTCACGATGCCGGTGCTCCTGGATCCGGACAACCTCCTGGGCCAGGCCCTCGGATACTACTTCCCATTCAACGACAGGAACGTGCTCATCGGTCCGGACATGACCATCACCATGAAGCAGTATGGCAAGCTCATGTGGATCGAGGACGCGATAGAGGACGCGCTGGGTCTCTAGACCATCCCTCTGCGGAGCCCGCGGGACCGCTTCCGACCACGATCCCGCTCCTCCAGGCCGCCGGCTGAAGTCCCGTCGACCCGAGTTGACAATCCGGAGCCCGGATGGCTCACTATCGGCTCGAGGGTTGGAGATGCCGGAGACGAAAACCTATCCACGCCGAGTATTCGCTCTCATTCGAGGCCTCTCGAGACCAGCGACCGGACCGGCGCCTGCGGCGGCGCCCCCGGAAGGTACTCGCGCAGCCAAGGTGCTCCGTCGAGGACTCACGATCCTGCTGTATGGACTCTTCCTCGGCGGGTCATTGCTCTATCTGGGCGTCCCAGGCCTCGTCGCGGAAGAGGCCTTCATCGGATTGACGGCGTCGACCTATTTGAAGGATCTGCTCACCGGTCCATCCGAGGCCGGAGCGTGGAGCCTCCTCCCGCCGGCCCTCGGTCCGTACAAGGGCCCGACCACCCCGCTCCTCATGTCCATGCTCATGGGTGTCTTCGGGAACTCCGTGTTCGTCCTGCGGTCTCTCTACGTGGCCTTCTCCCTGGGCAGCCTCCTGTGCATCCAGTTCGTCCTCGGGAGATGGTTCAATCGGACCATCGCGCTGGGCACGGTCCTGTTGCTGGGCGTGAACTCGATGTTCATCCAGGCCACCAGGGTCGGCGCGTTGCGGAACGAGACCGCGCAGATCTTCTTCTTCTGGGCGGGGCTGGCCCTCGTTCAACTCGCCATGGAGCGTCGGAGCCGCCGGTACCTGTTCGGCGCGGCCTTCGTCTTCGGGCTGGGCCTCGCGGCGAAGGTCATGATGCTCGGGTACCTCCTCGCGGCCGGGTTGACGCTCCTCGCATCGGGGCGTCTCAGGCGAGCGATGGCGGACACCTTCGGTCCCCCCCTGAAGACCTTCCTCGGCGTCGCTGGTTCGATGCTGGCGGGCTGCACGTTCCTGATCCTCCATCACGTGTCCCAGGGGCTCTCGTCCCTCCAGTGGATCCTGTGGAACTTCGCCGAGGGCAACCAGCACGGCTGGGATAACACCGACCTGATCGGCAACCTGGGCACCCGGCTCCAAGATGTCTGGTGGATGCTCTCCGACCGCTTCACGACCGAGAACATTCCGACCACGGAGAACACGATCTTCCCCTACCTGGTGGTCCTCTCCCTCATTGGAATTCCAGCGCTCCTACGCTTCGCGAAGCGCCCGGCGCTCCGGGGAGGGCCCATCGCCTCCCTGGGATTGCTCTACGGCCTCCTCCTCTTGAGCACCTGCCTCGTGCCCACGAACCACCACAGCGAGCACGTCCTCATCCTGCTCCCTGCCCCACAGATCGCCGTGTCGCTGTTCCTCTTCATGTTGTTCATCGCGTGGAAGTCACCCCTCGCAGGGCGAGCCTGCGTCGTCCTGTTGCTCGTTCCCGTCCTCGCCGTCGAGGTCTGGTCCGGGGTGGGCCTCCTCGACGACATCAGGAACGAGCGGATGGGAGGCGAGCGTACCCGGGTCCTCTACGACGTGGCCGCCCATCTGGAGGAGAAGGGGATCCGACGAATCGCGCCGATGAACGACGAGAACGATCTAAGCCTGCTGTACATCACCGATCTGCAGGTCTCCTTGTCCTTCGGTGAGACATGGCCCAAGGAAACGCTCAAGGGCACGAAGAACAAGGTCACGGAGCACAACACCGGCCACCGCCATGCGGTCCGTCAAGGACGCGTCCCCGCCGACGTCCTCCTGTCCTACATCACCGCGGCTCCTCCGGAGGAGGACGGACGGTACTACCTCCCGATCGCACCCGAGCACCCCAGGTGGTCCTTCGTGCTGTGGGACGTCGAGGATCTGTTGCGCCTCCGCGGCAGACCGCTACGTCTGGAGCGGCGCTTCGCGGCCGCGGCGGACCAGCCCGGTTTGGCCCTCTACTCGTTTGAGTGAGATCGAGGTATCTCGGAGGCCGACCCTAGTCGATGGTCGACATGATGACTTCGGCGACCTCCTCGGCCAGCATGCGATTCCCCAGGGGCGTCGCATGACCGAAGTCCCGATAGCAGTTGTCCTGGAACAGCTCTGAATACTCCATCGACGCCATGGCTCGCCGGAACGTCGTCTCGTTGTCCACGAAGGCGATG
>CAZNWW010000612.1:0-1077 GCA_964576155.1 uncultured Myxococcales bacterium
GGAAAAAGGTTGGGAGGATCTCTGGGGCCGGGTCACCGCCGGCGGGGACGCGGAGCTATGGTCCTGTGGACAGGACGGGGCGATGCTCCTCCATTCCGGGGAGGAATGGGCGGACGCCTCTTCCTGGCCCGACGCGGACATCCACGACCTGGTCGGTTACCCCGACGGCCACGCGCTGGCGGTGGGAGACGGCGGCTTCCTGGCGCGGTGGGACGGTGCGGCCTGGACCACCCTGGAGTCGGGTACGGATCGGGACCTCTACGGCGCCGCTGCGGTGGGCGCGACTGCCATCGTCGCTGGTGAGGACGGGACCCTGCTTCAGGTGGACGGTGCGGAGGTGATCCCCATTGAAACTGGCCTCAGCGGGGACCTTCGGGGTGTCTGCAAGGGCGACGACGGGGCCCTGCGGGTATGCGGTGCGGGTGGCCTCATCGCGGTCCAGGAGGGTGACGCATTCACCCTGATCCAGACCGGGACGGTGCAGGATCTCAACGACTGTGTCTGCGGCCCCGACGGTTCCTTCCTTGCGGTGGGCGCCCTCGGGACGGCGCTGCTCCTCGAGGGGGGCGAGACCGCGACGGATCCGGAGGTGGTTCCGACCGCAGCGACCCTCCGGCGCCTGGATGGCCCGAGCTTCGACGATCTCATCGCGGTGGGTGATAACGGTGTCGTGGTGCGGCGGAGTGGCGGGTCCTGGGACAAGATCCGGGATGAGTCGGCATCGTTCCTCTATGGGGTGCGCTGGGACGGCGAGGTCGCCGTGGCCGTGGGCTGGTCCGGCACCGTGGCAATTTGGGACGGTGAAGACTGGACCTCGGACAAGCTCCCTGGCGCAGGGGTCATCGAGCAGGTCTGGGGGACAACCCCCGAAGATCTTCTGGCCGCGGGGAAGAAGGGACTTTTCCTTCGTTACGTTGCACCGGAGGACGACTCGTGAGGATTCGCAAGGATGGAAGCAGCTTGGCGCTCCTCGTCGCAGCCCTCGTGGCGTTGGCCCTGACCGGCTGCGGTGGAGGCGACAAGAACGGAGAGGACGTGGCGCCGACGGTCGATGTCGCAAACGAGACCGACGACGGT
>CAZNWW010000612.1:1087-3047 GCA_964576155.1 uncultured Myxococcales bacterium
ATCACCCCCGGGGACACACTTGTCAATGACACAGACTCGACGGATGTGGCTGACGCAGGGGACGGTGAGATCGCGGACGTGGGCGAGGTGCAGGGGCATTGGGTGCAGCTCTACAGCCCCCTCTCCGGAGACCACGTCCTGAAGAGCGTCTGGGGCTTCCCCAACGGCTCGGCGTGGGCCGTGGGGGAGGCCGGCAGTGTCGTGATGAGGCCGCCCGGTGAGCCCTTCACCGTGGCATGGGAGGATCCGAACTTTGACATCCTCAATGGGGTCTGGGGTTCCTCACCCACTGACCTCTGGGGCGTCGGCATGTACGGCATCATCGTTCACTCCGCCGGGGGTGACTGGAGCGTGCCTAACTTCTGTGAGGACGACGGGGATTGTCTCGCTACAGATCCATGCTTCATCGGGAAATGCGTAGACAGCACCTGCGTGTTCGCAGCCTCCGGTCTCGAGGGCTGCTGTGGCGGGGCGGTCATGCAGACCGGCTTCGACCTCCCGGGGGACCAGGCCCTCTTCACCGTGACGGATCTCTACCCGGGCACAGAGGTCACCTGGCAGATCGCCTCCCTGGCGGACCCGGTCACGGGGGACCCCCGCGCCACAAGCGCACCGGCGGCGCTCTACTTTGGTGATCCTGACGTGCCCTGCCCGGGTGATCCCATGAAGATCTGCCCGACCTTCGATGCCGGGGTACCCGTGGGTGCAGAGGCTACGAGTCAACTGCTGTCCATCCCTGATAGCGCTATGGATCCGGTCCTGAGTTTCCAGATACTGCTGGATGTTGAGTCGAACCCGGACTCGGATGTCTTCGAGATCCTCGTCATCGAGGGCCCCGAGGAGTCGGTGGTGTGGCACAAGGGAGCCATCGGGGGGAGCACCAACAAGCAGTTCGTGCCCATCAAGGTCGATCTGACCGAATGGATCGGTGCAGACATCCGAATCCGGTTCCATTTTGACTCCGTGGACGCCAGCGCGAACGCCTCAGAAGGGATCTACATCGACGACATCTCCGTGGCAACGGATTGCCTGTATCCTGCCGAGAATGAAGAGTTCGGGACCCTGTGGTCCGTATGGGGCGCCGGCCCCGGTGACATCTTCGCGGTGGGCTCAGCCGGTGCCGTGGCACACTTCGACGGGAGCCGCTGGAGCAGGCAGGCCGGGGGTAAGACCTACGATCTCCAAGGCATCGGCGGGATCAGCGCGGACGACGTGGTGATGGTCGGGGACGCAGGCCTCGTCCTCCACGCGTTGAGCAACTCCGGCTGGCAGGAGGAGGAGGCACCCCTCGCCGGATCCTTCAAACGAGTATGGGGCGCTGCGCCGAGCACCTACGTCGCGGTGGGCGAGTTCGGCGCGCTCATTCGATATGACGGCTTCGAGTGGGTCTCCGATGCGGGGATGACCGCAGCGAACCTGAACGGAGTCTTCGGCTTCAGTCCAACGAACATCCTGGTCTGCGGATCCGGCGGCGAGCTGCTGCGGTACAGCGGGACAGGATGGTCCGAGCAGGACTCCGGCACCACCGAGGAGCTCTTCGGGGTATGGGGCTCTTCCCCGGACGACATCTACCTCGTCGGGGCCGGCGGAAAGGTCTTCCACCACACCGTGGGCGACGAGTGGGAGGAAGAGGAGACGCCGACGGGATACACCCTCACAGGCGTCTGGGGATCCTCCTCGGAGATCGTCTACGCGGTCGGGGACTACGGTACAATCCTACGCCGTACGGGCAGCGTCTGGGAGAAGATGGACTCGGGCACCGACGCGAACCTCACGGACGTGTGGGGAGTTGCCGCAGACGACGTCTGGGTGTCCGGCCTCCTCGGGACGGTCCTCCACTACGATGGAGTGAGTTGGAACACGGTGGATATCGGGCTCCCGATAGAGTACTACGACGTCTGGGGCACCGCGTCTGACGATGTCTATCTGGTTGGCCAGTATGGTCTGCTCCTGCACTGGG
>CAZNWW010000613.1:0-712 GCA_964576155.1 uncultured Myxococcales bacterium
GTCCTCGTCATCGATGGGTACCTCGGTGATGCCTGCCTTCTGGAGGCGCTTGACGGCCTTCTCGTGGAAGCGCGCCCCCCTCTTGACCATGAGCTTGCTGCTTTTGGGATCCCGCACCTCGAAGGTGGCCCATTTTTCAGCGAGGAGGTCGAGATCGAGGCGGCGGACGAAGCCCGCCTTCTCGTCCAGACGGATGGTCTCCCGGTCATAGAACTGGTCAAGGATCTCCTGGGTGATATACCCCAGGGCCTTGAGCAGCACCGACGCGTGGAGCTTCCGGCGGCGATCGATTCGCACGTACAGAAGATCCTTGTGATCGAACTCGAAGTCGATCCAGGAGCCGCGATACGGGATGATCCGGGCGGAGTAGAGGAGCTTCCCCGAGGTGTGGGTCTTGCCCTTGTCGTGCTCGAAGAAGGCCCCGGGGGACCGGTGGAGCTGACTCACCACGACACGCTCGGTGCCGTTGATGATGAAGGTGCCGGTGTCGGTCATCAGGGGGATTTCCCCGAAATAGACCTCCTGCTCCTTCAAGTCACGGATGGTCCGCTCACCGGTGTCCTCGTCCACGTCCCAGATCTGGAGCTGTACCTTGACCCTTACGGGTGCCTGATAGGTCATCCCCCGCTTACGGCACTCCTCGGTGTCGTTCTTCGGCTCTTCCAGCTTGTATTCCTGGAAATCCAGGACTGCGACCTTGTTCAGGTCGCCG
>CAZNWW010000613.1:770-3045 GCA_964576155.1 uncultured Myxococcales bacterium
CTTGATGAGATCAGGGATCCCGACCACGGATTGGATGGATCCGAAGTCCTTGCGGATACGCAACCTAGCGTTGGTGATGGAACTCATTCCCTACCCCGCGTGCGGAAAGACATAAAACGGTGGGACGGACCCCTGTGGCCCGCCCCGCCAACAGAATTCGAAGCTCTCGAGCGCTGCGGCACCTACGCGGCCTTCACGTCCACGCTGCCACCCGCTGCCTCGATCTTCTCCTTGATCTCGTCAGCCTCTTCCTTGGAGACCGCATCCTTGATGGCTGTCGGCACGCTCTCGACCAGTTCCTTGGCCTCCTTGAGGCCGAGGCCGGTGATAGCGCGGACCTCCTTGATGACCTGGATCTTCTTGTCCCCGAAGTCGAGGAGGGTCGGGGTGAACTCGGTCGGGGCTTCCTCGACAGCCGCCTCGCCACCCGCAGCCGGACCGGCAGCAACGGCCACCGGTGCAGCAGCGCTGACGCCCCACTCACCCTCGAGCTCCTTGACCAGATCGGCCAGCTCTACAACCGTCATCTTGCTCAGAAACTCTTTTACCTGGTCTTTCGTCAGATCGGACATCGTCACATCTCCTCTTGGTTCGTTCAGGCCTGCGCTTCTTGCGTCAGGCCGCTTCGTTCAGCGACTGTTCCCGCGCCTTCAACAGGCCCAGGAAATCCCTCGGAGCAGCAGAGAGCACACCCAGGAATTGGGACGCAGCAGAATTGAATGTCATCAACAGCTGTGCCCGCATCTCATCCCTCGAGGGCAGCTTCGACAACTGGGTTACACCTTCCGCAAGCAAGAGCTTGCCACCAAGTACCCCGCCTTTGACTTCGACTGACTCGTTGTCTTTGGCGAACTTGGTGAGCACCTTGGCGGGGTAGGCCGGATCAGTGTCGGACCAGACCATGGCGATCTGTCCACCAGTGATCTCGGTCAGCGACTCCATCTCCGTTTCGGCGATGGCCCTCTTGAACAGGGTGTTCTTCACCACCCGGATCCGGCCATCCTCCTTGCGGAGCTCCCCGCGCAGCTCTTGCATCTGCGCAACAGTGGTTCCCTTGTAGTCGACCACTACCACGGCGAGGGCGTCCTGGAGTTGCGCTCGCAACTCTTCTACGATTTCTCGCTTCCTCTCCTTCTTCAACGCCCAACTCCTTGGTCAGTGGCGGGGTGCCCTTCGGCGTCCGATGTGTCTCGCCGTATGCGACGATCTTCAGGTCCATCCACCTCAGCAGGATTTATGCCTTTCCGGGCGCCCGCTTCTTCGGCCGATGACCACCTCGCCAGATCGGAATCAATCAAATTTCACTTCGTCGCAACGGCCACCACGTTCGGGTCGATGCGAACTCCGGGGGACATCGTCGTCGACACAGTGATCGACCGGATGTAAGTCCCCTTTGTGGAAGGCGGCCTCAACTTCAGGAGCGTCTCCAGCAGGGTGACGAGGTTCTCCTGGATCTGCGCAGCCTCGAAAGACTTCCTGCCGATCCGTGAGTGGATGATGCCTGCCTTCTCCACCTTGAACTCGATCCGCCCGGCCTTGGCCTCTTTAACGGCCTTGCCCACGTCGAAGGTCACGGTGCCCAGCTTGGGGTTGGGCATGAGTCCGCGGCGGCCCAGGATCCGACCCAGACGACCGACCTTCCCCATCATATCCGGGGTAGCGATGGTCTTGTCGAAGTCCAGGAACCCCTCCTTCTGGATTTTTTCGACGACATCGTCGTCACCCACGATGTCCGCTCCGGCTTCCTTGGCCTCGATGGCCTTGTCGCCCTTCGCGAAGACCAGCACTCGGGCGGTCTTTCCTGTCCCGTGGGGCAGGATGCAGGCGCCTCGAACCATCTGATCCGAGTACTTGGGGTTGACGCCCAGCCGCACCGCAACGTCCACGGACTCGTCGAACTTTGCGAAAGACATCTCCTTCATCAAGGGGATGCCTTCATCCAACGAGTACAGCGCATCGCGATCGAACTTCGCGGCCGACTCCTGATACTTCTTCGTTCTTTTCGACATGTCCATCTCCTTGACGGCGGCCTCTCAGGACCGCCTCCTGCCTCGGTAACGTCGTGCGGATCAGTCGTCGACGTCGACATCGACGTCGACATCGACGTCGACGTCGACGGTGGCGTCGACGGTGATCCCCATGGCCCTGGCAGTACCCATGATGGTTTTACAAGCTGCGTTTTCGTCGTTCGCGTAGAGGTCCGGCATCTTGATCTTCGCGATATCCTTGACCTGCTCCATGGTGACATTCCCGACCTTGGTCCGGTTGGGAACCC
>CAZNWW010000614.1:0-3045 GCA_964576155.1 uncultured Myxococcales bacterium
CCAACTGAGCTACGTTGGCAATGGGACATGCCACGCTGGCAATTGGGGGGGGACCGAATTGCTGACGTGGCCTGTCCCAAGCAGGGGGCATTTTAGGGCCGAACGGTCCGTTGTAAAGGGGAAAAAGCGAGGGTGTGGGGCAAAAATGGGGGGTATCGATGTCCCGTTTGATCGGCGGGTGAGGGGGGCTTTGGCGGGAATTGACGCGTATGCGTGGGGGCTTTAACTTGGGAACGAAAAATGCTTTGCACCGCGTAATACCAGAGGATACACTCGGTACGCCGTGAAAATTGCGCCCTGTCATGACGCGGGGTTACAGGCCTTTCGATTGGGAGTTTGAGGATATGATCGGACAGAATCTCAAGGGACGTTACGGCATCGACGCCGAGTTCTACACGGACAAGCTTGGGACCGCATACAAGGCGACCGACACCCAGGACGGCTCGCCTGTCGTGGTGCTCGTCCTGGATGAACAAGTGTCCACCGGCGGGGAGGAGGTCTCCGCGCTCCTCGCCGCGGCGGGGAGCGTGCGGGAACTCGACTCTCCACTGCTGGTACCGACCACTGCGTCCGGGATCACCGACGACGGGAAGGTCTTCCTGGTCCACCCGCTGCCCGACGCTGTGCCCCTCAAGTCCCTGGTCAAGGGCGGGATACCCATCGATCAGGTGGTGGACCTGACGCGCCAGATCGCCATGGCCGCGAGCGTGGCCGGCGAAGCAGGGCTTCAGCACCTCGACCTGTCCGGCAACTCCGTCCTCGTGACCGTCCTCTCCGACGGCGGCCAGGTGGCGCGGGTCACCCGGCATGGGTATCAGAGCCTCCTCCCTCTCTACTCCACGGCCAGGAAGAACATGCCGTTCTACGGCACCGCCGAGTACATGGCCCCGGAGCTTTGCTCCGGCAAGGGCTCCGATCCCCGTTCCGACATCTACTCCCTCGGCATCCTCATGTATGAGATGGTCGTGGGCAAGTGCCCCTTCGTCTCCAACAACACGCAGACCGTGCTCAAGCGGCAGATCTTCGAGAAGCCCCTGCCCCTGCACCTGCTCAAGCGGGGTTTGGCCGGGATCTCTGACTTCGAGAAGATCGTCTTCCAGGCCTTGCAGAAGATGCCGGCCCGTCGGCAGGAGTCCATGGCCCAGCTCGTTGAGCAGATCGACGGATTCCGAGCCGAGTTCCTGGCCGAGGTCGAACTCACGCCCGTGCCCGCCGCTGCGTGGCCCGCGATCGCCGGCGTGGACGAGGGCTCTGCGCCGGTCCCCGTCGAGGCAGCGGAGGAGGCCGAGAGGCGTCCCGCTGAGACCATGATGTTCTCGGGGAGATCCCCGGATCCGGTCGCGGCTGCAGCCGCGACCGAGCCCGACGCGTCCGCCGCTGCGGCCATGGCCGCTACTGAGGTTCCGGAAGAAGCCGGTACCCTCAAGATGTCGTACGCTGCGGCGGAGCATGTGGTCGAGGAGGCCATCTCCGAGCACACCGAGGATCAGGTTTCTGTTGGTGTCGCCGAGCCCTCGGACATCCAGGCTGAAGCGGGCGACGCCAGCCCCGCAGCAGAGGAAGAAGAGACAGGGAAGAAGACCCTGATGATGGCGCCGATTCCGGCTGCCGCCGTCGAGGCCGCCGCCGCTGCCGAAGCTAAAGGTGGTGCCCAGCCCACCGGCGCGGACGACGACTGGTTCGTCGACTCGGCCCAGGACCTCGCCGGAAAGGAGAAGGCCCCCCAGTCCTGGGGTGAGCAGAAGAGCGGATCGAACATCAAGTTCTACGTCTCGATCGGGGTCATCGCGGTCCTCATTGTGGTTCTCATCATCGTCGTCATGAACCAGACCGGCAAGGGTGGCAAGACCGAGGAAGAGACTGAGAAGTCCGAGCTCGATCCAGCGATGCAGCGGCAGCTCGATCAGGAGCGCAAGGCCGAGGCGGCCCGGAAGGCCAAGGAAGAGCGGGGCCGGAAGATCCGCGAGGCAGCCGAGGCCGAGAAGATCGCAAAGGACACGGCCGCGTCCGAGGACGCCGCGAAGAAGGCCGGAGCGGAGGCCATCGCTGCGAAGGAGAAGGCCGCGCTGGAGGTCAAGCGCTCGGGGCTGACGGATCGGTTCCTGGCGGTGCGGACCAAAGGGCAGGGCCTCCGGAACCAGCTCTCCGAGCACCGGGGCAAGTGGGCCGAAGAGGAGGCCCAGGATAAAATGACCGAGATAGACCAGGCCATCGTGTCCCTGGATCGGATCGTAGCGCCGGACAAGATGCAGAAGCTGGCCAACGATATAACCGGAGAGACCTTAGGGGCCGTCGAGAAGCGGATTCAGCGCCTCGAGGGCCTGGTTGCGGCCTTCAAGATCCGCGCCGATCGGCTCATGGCCATGCCGGAGGCTGCCGCTGACGAAGCCGCCGCGAAGGTCACGGCTGACGAAGCCGCAGCCAAGGCCGCCGCAGACGAAGCCGCCGCGAAGGCCGGCGCTGATGAGGCTGCTGCGAAGGCCGGCGTTGATGAGGCTGCTGCCAAGGTCGCCGCTGATGAGGCTGCTGCCAAGGCCGCCGCTGATGAAGCCGCTGCCAAGGTCGCCGCTGATGAAGCCGCTGCCAAGGTCGCCGCTGATGAAGCCGCTGCCAAGGCCGCCGCCGAAGAGGCGGCCGCCAAGAAGGCCGCAGATGAGGCCGCAGCGGAGAAGACGGACACCTCCGCAGACAAGGCCGCCGCCGAAGAAGCGGCCGCCAGGAAGGCCGCCAAGAAGGCCGCCAAAGAGGCAGCGAAGAAGAAGGCCGCCAAGGAGGCAGCTGAGAAGAAGGCCGCCGAGGAGGCAGCTGAGAAGAAGGCCGCCGAGGAGGCCGCCGAGGAGGCCGCCGAGGAGGCCGCAGCGAAGGCCGCCGAGGAGGCAGCGAAGAAGGCTGCGGGCGCGGACCAGGGCAAAGCCCTCATGAAGGCCGGCATCTCGTCCTACAAGAAGGGCAAGTGGGACGAAGCCATCGCCACCTTCGGACAGGCCAAGGCAGCGGGCGGAAACGCCAGCCTGGCGGACAAGTACATCAGCAAGGCAAATAAAA
>CAZNWW010000615.1:0-3044 GCA_964576155.1 uncultured Myxococcales bacterium
AGGGTGATCTCTCCGGTCATGGCCACGTTCGCTCGCACGGGGAGCTTGGCCAGGGCCGAGACCATCGCCGTGGCCATGGTGATGCCGGCTGAGGGGCCGTCCTTTGGGATGGCGCCCTCGGGGATGTGCACGTGAATGTCCACGTTCTGAAACATCTCCGTGGAGATCCCCAATGCGTGGGACCTTGAACGGATGTAGGTGAGGGCAGCGTGGCCCGACTCCTCCATGACCTTCTGAACGAGGCCGGTGATGGTGAGGCGCCCGGCCTGCCGATCCGCTGCCGGGACCACCGAGGCCTCGACGCCCATGAGGTCGCCGCCTACAGCGGTCACGGCGAGGCCCTGGCAGACCCCGATTGAGTCGGCCTCGTCGACCATGCCATGTTTGAACCGATGGCGGCCCAGGTACTTCTTCACTGCGGTCGCGGTCACGGAGTATTTTGCCTCGTCGGATTTTCCCTTCGCAATGTAGTCCCGGGCGATCTTTCGACAGATCGACGCAATCTCCCGCTCCAGGTTCCGCACCCCGGACTCCCGGGTGTAGTGGCGGATCACCGCCTGGATGGCCTTGTCCGCGAAGGTCACCTCGATCCCTGCGATGCCGTTGGCCTCGATCTGCTTCGGCACGAGGAAGCCCTTCGCTATCTCGAGCTTGTCGGACTCGGTGTAGCCCGCCAGCTCGATGATCTCCATGCGGTCCTGGAGAGGTATCGGGATCCCCTCTTTATAGTTGGCCGTGGTGATGAACATCACCTTGCTGAGGTCGTAGTCGAGGTCCATGTAGTGGTCGGAGAAGGTGGCGTTCTGTTCAGGATCCAGGACCTCCAGCAGGGCCGCGCTCGGATCCCCACGGAAGTCCACGGTCATCTTGTCCACCTCGTCGAGGAGGAAGACCGGGTTGCTGGAACCAACCTTGCGCAGGGACTGGATGACCCGGCCAGGCAGCGCGCCGATATATGTGCGCCGGTGCCCGCGGATCTCAGCCTCGTCCCGGACGCCGCCGAGGGAGAGACGGATGTAGTCTCGGGACGTGGCACGCGCGATGGACTTGGCCAGGGAGGTCTTGCCGGTCCCGGGGGGGCCCACCAGACAGAGGATCGGGCCCTTGAGAGCCTCAGTGAGGGTGTGGACAGCGAGATACTCGAGGATCCGCTCCTTGGGCTTCTCGAGGCCGTAGTGATCCTCGTCGAGGATCCGCTCCGCCTCGCTGACGTCCACCTGCTCTTCCTTGTACTCTAACCAGGGGAGGGCGAGGATCCAGTCCAGGTAGTTCCGAACCACCGTGGCCTCGGCTGACATGGGGGACATCATGCGGAGCTTGTTCAGCTCACGCTCGAAGCGCTCCATGGCCTCCTCGGGCATCTTCTTCTCTTTGGCCTTCTCTACCAGCTCGTTGAGTTCGTTGCGGAACTCGTCCTTCTCACCGAGCTCTTTCTGGATGGCGCTCATCTGCTCGTTTAGATAATAGTCCCGCTGGCTCTTCTCCATGGATCGCCGGACCCGGCCCTTGATCTTCTTCTCGACGAGGAGGATCTCGGTCTCGGCCTGAATGAGCTGCAGCAGGCGCTCGAGGCGCTCCACTGCGCCGAAGAGCTCGAGCATGGCCTGGCGGTCGGGCATCTTGAGGGGCAGGTGGGTGACCACCGTATCAGCAAGACGCCCCGGGGTCTCCAGGGTGGAGACCGACATGACGATCTCCGGGGGGATCTTCTTGGAGAGCTTGGCGTACGCCTCGAACGCGGATTTGACCGCGCGCGTGAGCGCTTCGGCCTCCATGATCTCCGAGGGGTCGTCTTCCACCAGAGTGACCTCGACCTCGAAGTGGTCCTTGGCGTCGGAGTAGCCTTGGATCACCGCCCGCTGGTGTCCCTCGACCAGGACCTTGACGGTACTGTCAGGGAGCCGCAGGAGCTGGATGATCGTGCCGATTGTCCCCACGGTGTGGATGTCCGTGGGTTCGGGATCCTGGACCTTGGCGACCTTCTGGGCCGCCAGGAAGATCTTTCGATCCCGGGGCATGGCCGAGTCCAGAGCAGCCACTGACTTCTTACGTCCCACGAAGAGTGGGACGACCATGTGGGGGAACACCACGATGTCCCGCAGCGCGAGCAGCGGGAGAACCGTCTTCTCAGCCATTTCGTCCTCGCCTGGTGAATTTGATGGCGTGGCGCAACAGTGCTACTTCGCCGCCTCCGCCTCTGAACGGTATACGTAGATGGGTCCGCTCCGTGTCCCGTCCACCGCGTTTTCGTCGATGATGATCTCCTTGACGTTCTCCATGGAGGGAGTGTCGTACATGACGTCCAGGAGGATATCCTCGATGATCG
Source organism: uncultured Myxococcales bacterium (assembly GCA_964576155.1). GTDB lineage: Bacteria > Myxococcota_A > UBA9042 > CAIXZC01 > CAIXZC01 > CAZNWW01. The sequence continues at coordinate 2,327 of CAZNWW010000615.1, forward strand.
AGCGGAGGCCGCGGGCGCCCGCTTTGCGTTCCTGTGTCTTCTCGGCCACTCGCTTCAGGGCCTGCTCCGTGAAGGTCAGCTCCGTGCCGTCGAGCTGGAGCAGGAACTGGTACTGGTTGAGCAGCGCGTTCTTGGGCTTCGTGAGGATCTCCACGAGGGCTTCGTCGGTCAGCTCCTCGAGGGTGGCCACCACCGGGACCCGACCAACGAACTCCGGGATCATACCGAACTTGAGCAGGTCCTCGGGTTGGATCTGGGCCAGGATCTTCCCGATCTCCTTCTTCGACGGATCCTTGATGTCCGCGCCGAAGCCCAGGGTCTTGTGCCCGATACGCTGCTCGATGATGGTCTCCAGGCCCGAAAACGAACCCCCGCACACGAAGAGGATGTCCGTGGTGTCCACCTGGATGAAGTCCTGCTGGGGATGCTTCCTGCCGCCCTTCGGGGGGACATTTGCGACCGTCCCCTCGAGGATCTTGAGGAGGGCCTGCTGGACTCCTTCGCCGGAGACGTCGCGCGTGATCGAGGGGCTGCCCGCCTTTCGGGCGAGCTTGTCGATCTCGTCGATGTAGATGATCCCCCGGACCGCGTTGTCGACATCGTAGTCTGCGTTCTGCAGCAGCCCGACGATGATGTTCTCCACGTCTTCGCCCACATACCCGGCCTCGGTCAGCGTCGTGGCGTCCGCGATGGAGAAGGGGACGTTGAGGAGCCGCGC
>CAZNWW010000616.1:0-3040 GCA_964576155.1 uncultured Myxococcales bacterium
GGCGGCGAAGCTCCATTGATCTCCAACCAGGCGGGAGCGGGTGGCCAGGAGGTCCACCGGCGTGGACGATGTCCAGCTGCGGCGCCCCTGGTGCAGCACCAGGGAGGTGAGAGGCGGGCTGACCACTCCCCCGGGCGCTACCCGGGCGGAGAGCGCCTCGAACGCCGCGTCCTCCCCGTCGTCCCAGTGATTACAATGGACCCAGATCCAGGAATGGGCCTGCCTGCTGCCCCTGATGTGTCCGATCATGCCCGTGGCGTCATCGACCCGCAGCTCTTCCTCACCGAAGCGGAGCCACCCACGAAGTCGCAGGTCCTGGTAGCAGGCGTCGTACGCGCTCTTGGCGATACCGATCCGGCGGAGCGCGTCGGGCGCGATGGCGTGGCGCCGGCCGCTATCATCGAAGTCCAGGTCCCAGGCGATGTCTCCTGCGGCGCCGTGGAGGTGTCCCTCAGCGAGCTGCATCCCCTCCAGCTCGAAGACCACGCCAGGGGTGTGAGCGTGTCCCAGGTGTACCCGCGCCAGGGGCGCGATGACCTTCCCCGTATGACACTGGCCGTCCAGAAACAGGATCGCCCACACTGCGGCCTCCCGCCGGGTCCCGTCCAGCAGGGTGTATCGGAACCAGAGGGCGCGGCCGGGGCCGAGGTCCACCTTGCCGTACCAGACCTCGTAGTGTGGTGCTACGTCCGCGTATTCGGGGTAGAGGTTGGGGACCGACGGCGCAGGGTTTCTCATGGGGCCTCCTGGACTTCCCGATGGTCGAGCATATATTCAACGAATCGAAACAACCAGCGCCCGGCGCATGTGCCGGACACTGCAACCGTTCGGAGGGACAGATGGCAGACAATGAGAGTAAGGTCCTGGAGGCGATGGTGGCTGCGGGTAAGCCCGTGCGTCCTGGCGACGTGGCCGAGGCGACGGCGCTGGAAAAGAACGACGTCTCCAAGGCGATCAAGACATTAAAGGCCGCAGGCAAGATCCATAGCCCGAAGCGTTGCTTCTGGGCTCCGGTCGACTGAATATCCGACTTACCAGGCCCTTTAGCATCGACATTGTCAGCCCCTGATTCCGGGTATATTGCCGGGACAATGAATCAGTCCTGCGAAGTCGGGTCGACGTTCTCCTCGACAATCTGATTCGGGAGCTTGACGACCGGCTCTGGAACCCGTTAAGTTTATCCCTATAGGGGACACCAGGAGGGTTCCATGAACCAGTTCTTCCCGATGCTCCGTCGTGGGCACATCGAGGTGATCTGTGGCCCAATGTTCAGCGGCAAGAGCGAGGAGTTGATCCGACGGTTGCGGCGGGTCCAGTACGCCAACCAGCGGCTGCAGATCTTCAAGCCGAAGATCGACGATCGCTACGACAAGACACAGATCGTCTCCCACAGCGAAATGAAGATCCCGGCGGTCGTGGTGCAGGCCTCCGGCGAGATCTGGGACAAGCTGGATGAGCGAGCGGACGTAGTCGGGATCGACGAAGTCCAATTCTTTGACCAGGGCGTCGTACGTCTCTGTCAACGCCTGGCCAATATGGGAAAGCGGGTGATCGTCGCAGGTCTCGATCAGGACTACCGCGGGGAGCCGTTCGAACCTATGCCTCAGCTAATGGCTGTAGCAGAATACGTAACGAAGACCCTCGCCGTGTGCATCCAGTGCGGTGCGCCGGCCAGCCGCAGTCAGCGCCTCGACGGGACCAGTGATCGGGTCTCGGTCGGTGCGAAGGAAGTGTACGAGGCACGGTGCCGTCATTGCTACGAGCCCGAGATCGGCCCCGAACTCCCCCTGACCGAGGCGCAAGAGCCGGCGGAGAAATGACCGGAACCGTCACCTTCCTGACCGTCCTCCTCGGATATCTTGTTTCCTCTTGGGGTCTGCCCCCCCCGTTGATGTCAGGTGCTGAGATCGAGGTCCTCGAGGCGCGCCTGGACGCGGAGATCGAGGAGAACCGGACTCGGCGCTGTCTTCGACCGGTCCTGTATGGAGAGCCGCGGTCCGGCGCTGCGGCCCACGACATGGTCCTCGTCGCCGAGGGTGGTGAGGGCCTTCGGGATTGCTACCAGTTCATCGCCCGTTTCGGCGAGGTCCTCTTCGGTGCACCGGGCACGGGTGGTGAGCAGCAGACCGGCCTCGTCAACCAGTTCGTAGAGATCTGCAGCCCCCTCCCGGAGGCGCTGCGACGCGCTACCGCCCATGAAGACGCATGTTCTCCTTACATTCCCGGACGTCGGGGCCTCCCTGATCTCCAGCACTTGATGGGCGTGTTCGCGGCAGCGCGCCAGCTCGCCGCCCTCACGGTCCTCGCCGATCGGTCGGAGACAGCGGCGCAACGCTTTCTGGATATCCTCCGGTTCCTGCAAGATCTCGGAAGGGGCGGGACCCCGTTGGTCCTGGCGATGCAGACGACGTCGATCATGCGTGAAGTCCTCTTGAATGACCTCCAGCAGCTCGTAGCGAGGCCCGAGATCCACGAGGACGTCCTCCAACACATCGGGGACGCCCTGGACCAACTCATCGACGCCGAGCCGTCCCTCCCACGGATCATCGCGGCGGATACGATCTGGCTCGCGTTGGAGGCTGGGCTCCCCATGCTCCGGGGTCCTGGCTGGGCGCCTGAGGGAGGCTTCTCCCACGGACGCATGATGTTTCCCGACGACTACGCGCCGGCTCTACTCCCGTGGATCCCGTCGTCCCAGGAGCGGGGGATCATATTCGCAGCTTTCATGGACCTGGATCGGCGGCGCCGTGAGGCCTGTCCCTTGGGCGCCTCCCTGCGGTCATGCCACGCAGGTCTGCGGGCCCTCAGTGAATCCCGCGAGGCGCGTGGCATCACGCCGACCTGGGTGCGGTGGGTGCGGGTCATCGCTGCGCCGCATTCGCTGGAGGCGCTGCGACGGGATCTCATGGAGCGCATCCAGGCCATGGTGGACAGGCCCTTCGAGGGGTATGTCCTCCGGTTCGCAAACCGGGCGTTTCATATGGTGGTCCTGCGATTCCTCGTGGAGATCCACTTGGAGATCAGGCGCAGGGGGCAGTGC
>CAZNWW010000617.1:0-3032 GCA_964576155.1 uncultured Myxococcales bacterium
CGCTCAGCTCAGCTACAAAGGCCCTCCCACAAGGGGGTGCTGTTGCGGGGCTTTGGCTCCTCTCCCGGATCGGCCAGATCTCCCGGCCCACGGATGCGCTCCTGGACGCGCTCCGTCCGACCACCTGGCTGGAGTTGGATCTCCTCTCCGAGGTGCTCTCGGATCAGCGTCAACGCTGGGAGGGTATCTGCGCCGGACTCCCCCTCTGCGCAGGCGCCTGGCAGGCCGAAGTCATCCGCGCCGAGTTGGAATTCCGACGGGGGCAATCCTATAAACCCCTGCAGCGGCTCCAGGCTCTCGATACTGCGAGCGGAACGGACACAGGCTACCTTGAGCGGGCTCAGCTCCTCCGTGCGGATCTCCTCCACGGTCTGGGGCTCGTGCACGGCGCATTGAGCGCCATGCCCCCTCCCGGAGAGGACGCCTCCCCGGACCAGCAGGATGCCTGGGTGAATATACTGATCTCCGCAGGTGCCCGGGAGGCGGCCATCGAGATCCTCCTCCTCGAACACCGTCGGCGCCCGGGAGCGCGAGCGATCGGAAGCCTCCTGGCGACACTGCTCACCGACGCAGGCCGCCTTGACGAGGCCATCGGGGTATGGGCGGTCCTGACAAAGCTCCACCCCGCGGATCCTGATCTCCCCATGGAACAGGCGCAGGGGCTCGCCCGCATGGGACAGACCGGGGAAGCCCTCGCCCTCCTCGACACACTCGAGCCCAGGGTGGCGGCCAACGCACGGCTCTGGGAGCAACGAGGCAGCATCCTGGCCAGGGCCGGCCTTGACACCGAGGCAACGGCCGCATGGCGGCGGGCCCTGGAGTTGGAACCCCAGAACCCGGATATCCAGGCGCTTCTTCGGGAAACGGCCCCGGAGAAGCGAGTGTGGTCTACCTTGCGACGCACCCTGGCCTGGGCTCTGGCGCGCACGGGCGGCGACGGGAACGGACACGCCGCGGAGGGTCTCGTAGACCTCAGACTTGTCACCATCCACCCCAACGGGCTCTCCACGATTCATCGACAGCAGATCATTCGAATCGTCGAACCCGACTCCGATGGTGAGCTGAGCCTCTCCGCAGTCTACGACCCGCACTCCGAGGACCTCACAACCCTCACCGCGGCGGTCCTCCGCCGTGGAGGCGAGGTGCTCCAGGCCCCCGACGGCGATGACCTCTCCCTGTCCCAGGAGGAGTTCAACCTTCACTACGATCTAAGGGAGCGGGTTCGATACTTCCCCCGCCTGGAGGCCGGGGACGTTGTGTTCTGGGAGACCCGGTTGGACCAGTTCCGAGGTGCCCGTGGCGGGGTCTCGTTGGTGAGGTATCTCCAGGAGGGATACCCGAAGCGAGTAGTGGAGATAGCGGTCAGTGTCCCCCGGAACCTCGAGCTGCGCCACGCAGTGCGCCTCGGCGGAGACGAGCCTGCGCCGCCACCGGAGCGGACAACTGAGGGCGACACGATCCTGTACCGATGGCGTCTCGAGGATCTCCCGGCCCTGATCCCCAGCCCATTCCAACCCCCCGTCACCGAGCGCAGCGCGCATCTGGTGCTCAGCACGATGCACGGCTGGCGCCAGGTCGCCGAGTGGTACGGGAACCTGCTTGAGCAACAGATCGTCGTGACCCCCGAGATGATCGCGCTCAACCAGTCCCTCGGGGACCTGCACGAGGGGCCGGTCGTGGCAGCGGCCCGGTTCATCGCGGACCAGGTCCGGTACGTCGGCCTGGAGTTCGGCGTCAACGCATACGTTCCCTATCCCACAGCGAGGGTTTTCGAGCGTCGCTACGGGGATTGCAAGGATAAATCTCTGCTCATGGTGACCCTCCTGCGGCGTCTGGGGGTGGAGGCCCACCTGGCGCTGGTCCGGACCTTCCCATACGGCGCTATCCAGGATCCGCCCCCGTCAATCTCCCTCTTCGATCACGCAATCGTTCGGATCCCCGGGCCGGATCTCTGGTTCGACCCTACAGCCCGATACCTGGGGACGGGAGGGCTGCCCTGGCAGAACCAGGGCGCCCAGGTCCTGGTCCTGGATGGGGATCCCGCCCTGGAGACGATCCCCTTGGCCTCTGCAGAGGAGAACCTCTCTGAAGTCCGTCTCGTCCTGCAGGACGGCGAGGACGGGCTTCGGGTCTCCGGCGCTGTGCGGTTCACCGGGGCCCAGGCCCGCAGCAACTACGAGATCGCACAGGACCCGGCAGAGTGGGAGGCGCGGGTGGAGCGCTTCCTGACGGGGCTGATGCCCGGGTTCCGCCTGCTCGACGCCCCCTGGGAGATCCGAGACGCCACACCCCCGACCTTGCGCCTGGAGGTGGACGGCCTGGTGGAGCCTGAGGGAACCGGGACCATCGCGGTCCTGGCCGGCCTGCGGTTCCAGCCTCGCCTGGCGGGACTCACCAATCGGAACGAAGACCTCCTGCTCCGCTACCCCTTCCAGGAGAGAATCGTACTTCAATCGGACACCCCGCAGCTCAGTTTCCGCGGGCCTGATGAGGCGAGCGGCGAAGGCCCGGGCTGTCGTTGGTCGTTGCATATGGATCCGGGCCGGATTGAGTTGGAGGTCTCGCTGCCGCGCCGCCGGATCCCCGTTGAAGACTACCAGCAGTTCAGGAAATGCCTCGGCGCTCTGGACACAGTCCTGGCGCAGGTGCAGGCACGCACCGAGGGGGAATCATGAGCACCACCCGAGGGATGTCGACCTGGCTCTTCCTGGTCTGCGCGCTCCTGATCCCGTGGTCGATCCGCGCAATCCCCCCGGGCCCCGCAGAACGGGCGACCGCCCTGGATCAGGCCATCCTCACGGACGATGTCATCACCGCCTGGTCCCTGGCAGAGTCCCTGGTGGACGCACCGGAACCATGGACCGGACGGGGCCTCGCCGCGTTGACCTGGCTCTCGACGGATCTTGCTCGCTGCGCCGACGGGGGTCAACTCCCCGCTCTGGAGCGTTTGTTGGACCGAACCGATGCCGACGGATGGCTCTGCTGGACTGCGTGGGAGGTACTACGAACCAACCTCGAGCGGTGCCGGAACT
>CAZNWW010000618.1:0-3031 GCA_964576155.1 uncultured Myxococcales bacterium
TCCGGCGTCTTCGTCAGCAACCACACCCCGGCCGCAGCGCAGGCGATGGGCGTGCCCGCCTCTTCGCAATGACCCACGATGGCTGCGGCCAGCTCGGCATCCTCGTCCGGCACCAGCGTACAGGCGCCCTCCGGCCCCGCCGCGAAGCAGCCCCTGGTGTGAAGGCTGGCCAGGCGTGTGCAGGCGCGAATATGTCCGCCGTCGCAGGCCTGGCGGTACAGGTCCCGGGCGCGGACCACGTCCGGGTCCAGGATCAGGCCCTCTTCGTATGCAACACCGAGGTTGTTGCAGCCCACCATGGCGCCGCCCTTGCAGGCCTTGCGGTAGAGGGCTGCTGCCCGGTCGGAGTCCTCGTCGACCTCGTCACCCAGCTCCAGGATGTAGCCCAGGTTGCTGCAGGAGCGGGCATCACCGGCCGTGCAGGCAGCCTCGTACACCTTCGCCGCCTCTGGTACGTCCATGTCCATGCCGCGGCCGGTCTCCAGCAGGATTGCATGGCTGTAGCAGGCCAGCAGCTCGCCGCCGTCGCAAGCCCGGCGGTAGAGGATAGCTGCGCTTCCAGGGTCGGGCACCACGCCCACGCCCTGGTCCTTGATCATGCCCAGGGTCAGGCAGGCCCGTGCGTCGCCGCCCCGGCACGCGTCGGTGATCTTCTTCAGATCCAGCGCCGTCGCCGCACCGGTAGCGGTCTCTATTTCGGGCTCTACGTCGGGTTCGACCACCGCGACCGTCCCCTCCGTCGGGTCATCGGTGGGCTCGGCGGCCTTTTTCGCCGCCTGTTCCCGCATGTGCTCGGTGATCGTCTTCCGGCTCTCCATATGCCCCGCCGGCCCACAGGCGGCGACGCTCCCGACGACCAGCAGGACCAACGCTCTCGATATACCAGTCAACATGGGTGTCCCCGTATCTCTCTCGTTGTCGGGGAGGGTACCCCAACCTCACCATCGCGGCAATGGGGATGGCTCCTCATGGTGAGTGTCTGAGAGGAAAGAATGAAATATGATGGAGTTGTTCCCAAATTGCTGACCCGCGACGTTTCTTTGGTAACGGGCCCTGGTCGAGTTGACCGGACTGGAGGCGCATGGACCGGGATCGGGTGGAGATCCTGTATCGAACCCACGGCGGGCTCGTGTACCGCCGCGCCTTGCGGATGTTGGGGGACCCGGACGCAGCGGAGGCTGCGGTCCAGGAGGTCTTCGTCCGCGTGCTCCGCCGCCTGGACCGTTACCGCGAGGAGGAGCGGGTGCAGCACTGGCTGTTCAGGATCACCACCAACTACTGCCTCGACCAGCGCCGTATTCGCGCGCGTCGCCCGATCCACGTGGACCTGCCGGCGGGACCCGGCCGATGTGGAACCCCAGGCGCTCGCTGCGGCCAGGCAAGCGGAAGAACGGTTCCAGCGTGAGGTTCTCCCCGGAACCCTCGACGCGATCGTGGACCGGGTCGGCGGTTGATCCGGCGTGCGCCCGGTCCCCCTCGCGTTCGCCTCTGCGTTGGCGACCGCTGCTGTGGTCGTCCCCTTTGACGGCGAGGCCAGCCAACGTATCCCGGCCGATGGGGAGCCCATGCCCGGGAGCCTGGTCCTGGACGATGTACCCGGGCGTGAGACCCTTGTCGCGGTGTTCAGCCGGGACGCCGTGAGCGCACGAGAGATTGCAGCCCTCGTCGGAGTGAGTCAGGAGCAATGGGACCAGATCGGGAGCCGGAGCTTCCAAAACGGAGCCGTGATCGTGGTCGGGGTCTCCTTCGAAAAGGAGGCCCGGTGAGGAGGTTGATACTCACCGTTGCGCTGGCGCTCCTTCTCCCACCCGCCGGACCCTCCGCTACGCGGAGTCCGACGCGCAGAAGATGGCGGACGTCCTGCGCGCAGCCGGGGGCTTCGCGCCCGCGGACGTCCATGTGATCCTGGACGGAGATGCTGATGATCTGCAAACGGTCCTGGGCTCCCTGGAGGGCCGCACCATCGGGATCCTCCTCTTCTACTACTCCGGGCATTCCGATGGGTTCCGCCTGGAGCTCGGTGAGGTCTCACAGGAGAGCGGTCGCCTCGGGGGAGGCTTCTTCACGCATCACCTGGTGTCTGGTCTCTGGGGTGCGGCGGACGCGGACGACGACCGCGTGGTCACCCTCCTCGAGGCATACGACCATGCCTTCGCCCGGACACTTGCGGATACGGTGGAGAGCTCCACCGGTACACAGCACCCCTCCTACAGCTTCCGCCTCAAGGGACGGGGGGGCTCGCTGCCCATGACCACCCTGCGGGAGGGGGCCGCGATTCTCGGCTTCCCGGCAGGCCTCGAGGGCGTATTCTTCGTCATCGACGACGACACCGACGGGGTCGTCGCCGAGGTGAACAACCCCACCCGAGACACGCATCTTTTTCTCCCCCCGGGGACCCCGCTCTTCGCGCTGGCCGGCGCGGCCGAGTATCAGAACCGGTTCCAGTCCCTGAAGGCCGAGCCCCTTGCGGTCATGGTGGCGTCGATCAACGGGGACGCTGTGGTGTCCGGAGAGGACGCTGCATCCCTGATCTCCGAGGTCTGCCTGGCTGACACGGACCTGGATCGCTGCCAGGACTACCAGGCTACGCAGATTGCGCCGGAGACCGATCCGGCCTGCGGCGCGGATCCGACCACGCCGGGCTGTGAGGACCTGCTCCTGGCGAAGCAGGAATGCGTGCGCCAATGCTACGTAGCGTCCAAGGGCGACAACACCAACCCACAGGCGAAGAACAGCTACATCTGTGCCGGAGCCGTCGGCACAGCAGACTGGGGCGGCCGCTATGCCCGCATGGCGTACATGTTCGGCGTCAACGGCCTCAACTTGAACCTCTGCTCCCCCGACGGCTTCGGGCCGGTGATGCAGCAGCTCGGCGAGTTCGTGGCGGGGGCGATGGAGTAGAGGATTCGGCTCTGCAATTCTGTATCTTTCCTCCCCTTCGAGAACTCTTGATCCTGCACATCTCACATTCCGATACCCGATTTCCGAGCCGGCCAAGATATTCGGGCCTGTGCCCAGGGGATGCATGTTA
>CAZNWW010000619.1:0-3025 GCA_964576155.1 uncultured Myxococcales bacterium
CCACATCCTGGAGGTCCGGGATATCCTTGAGTCCAGGGAGATGGCAGCGATCGTCATGGAGCTCCTCGAAGGCTCCACGCTCCAGCAGTACAACCAGACGGCGGGGTTGCCCCGGCCCGTGCCCGAAGTCCTCGGGACCTACCTGGACATCACCCGGGCGCTGGCCGCGGCCCACGAGCGGGACGTGGTCCACCGGGACCTGAAGCCGTCCAACATCTTCCTGCATTGCGACGATGACAAGGTGATCCCGAAGCTCATGGACTTCGGAATTGCGAAGCTCGTGACCCAGGATGGAGAGGCCCTCACCCGCACCGGCGCGCTCCTGGGGACACCTCAGTACATGGCCCCGGAGCAGTTCCGGGACTCGAGCAAGGTAGATCTCCGCGCGGACATCTTCGCAGTGGGCGTGATGATGTACGAGGCCGTGACGGGCCGGCTGCCCTTCCCCGGTGACGCGGTCACCGAGGTGATGCACAAGATCCTCCACGAGGAGCCCCAGGCGCCGACCCTGATTGCAGGCGACGTCCCCGAGTCCGTGGAGACCGTGATCATGCGCTGCCTCCGGAAGAACCGAGATCAGCGCTTCGGCTCCGTCACACAGCTCCACATGGCCCTCAAGCGCCTCGTCGAGGAGCTCGGGAAGGAGGCGATCCCCACGGATCACGTCCCTCGGGCCGGCTGGAGTGACTTCGACACGTCCGACACCGCGTTCAGCTCCCTGAGCGCTGAGGAATTCTTCGGGGGTGAGGCGGACGGGGCCAGGGACGAGGATGGTGGCAAAGGCACCCGAATTGAGAGCGGCAAGCTCGTGAGCGTCCCCCTGCCGGATCCGGAGCCGGTGATCAGCCCGGTGGACGACCCGGCGATCTCTGCGGCCGCGGTGGCGCCGACCATGGCCAGACGGACCCGGGTCACCGACGAGGATCTCCCGGGCTACCGGATCTCCGAGCGCGTTTATCAAGGTTCAGAGACAGAGGTCTACCGAGGGCTCCAGTTGAAGAGCCGCCGCATGGTGATGGTCAAGGTCCTCGCGGCCGATTATCCATCCCCGGACCAGGTGGCCCGACTCACCCACGAGTACGAGGTGACCAAGGACCTGGACATCGACGGAGTCGTACGGGTCCTCGGATTGGAGCGCTTCCGCAACAGCCTCGCCCTGATCACCGAGGACTTCGGCGGGGAGTCCTTGCGTGAACTCCAGGACGGGGAGCGCCCCGATCTGGCCGAGACCCTGGCTGTCGGGACGCGGATGGCGGTGGTCCTGGACCAGCTCCACCGCCGTGAGGTGATCCACAAGGACATCAACCCGAAGAACATCGTCCGGAATCCCACCACCGGTGAGGTCAAGCTCATCGACTTCGGCCTGGCCATGGTCCAGCGGGGGCGGCAGCAGGCGATGAGCGTTTCGTCGTCCCTCGAAGGGACCCTGGCCTACATCTCCCCGGAGCAGACCGGCCGCATGAACCGAGCGGTGGACTACCGCAGCGACTACTACTCCCTGGGTGTGACCCTTTACGAGATGCTCACCGGGCGTTTGCCCTTCGAGACGACGGACCGGGCCGAGCTCGTCCATTGCCACATCGCACGGACCGCGCGGCCACCATCAGAGCTGGACCCGAGCGTCCCCGGGATAGTCTCCGACCTGGTGATGCGGCTCATGTCCAAGAACGCCGAAAACAGGTACCAGAGCGCCCGGGGTCTCCGAGCAGACCTCGAGGAATGCCGGAACCAGCTCCGCGAAGCCGGGGTCATCGCCGAGTTCCCCTTGGGTCGTCACGACGTCTCCGACCGGTTTCAGATCCCGGAGAAGCTCTATGGCCGCGACGAGCAGGTCGCTGTGCTCATGGAGGCCTTCAAGCGGATCCGCCTCGAGCGGCTCCTCGAGAGCATGCTGCGCATCGTCATCGAGAACGGCGGCGCAGAGAAGGGGGTCCTGCTCCTGGAGGAGAAAGACCGCCTGGTGGTCCAGGCCGAAGCCCGGGTCGATCGGGACGAAGTGGAGGTCCTCCAGGAGATCCCACTTCGGGATCGCGAAGACCTGGCGCAGTCCGTGGTGAACTACGTCATGCGCACCCGGGAGACCGTCGTCCTCGACGACGCCGCCCGGGCGGGATCATTCGCCCGGGATACCTACGTCCTCAAGGAGCAGCCCCGGTCGATCCTCTGCACGCCGCTCCTCCACCAGGGCAAGCTGGCCGGAATCCTCTACCTGGAAAACAACCTCTCCCCCGGCGCGTTCACACCGGCGCGTGTCGAGATGCTGAAAATGCTCTCGTCCGAGATCGTCATCTCCCTCGAGAACGCCCGGCTCTACGGCGCGCTCAAGGAGTACAGCCGGGGCCTGGAGCAGAAGGTCCGGGAGCGTACGAAGGAGCTCTCACGGGCCAACGCCGACCTTTCTCGGGAGAAGCGCAAGGCCGACGAGCTCCTCCTCAACGTCCTCCCTGCGAAGGTAGCCGAGGACCTGAAGCGCGAGGGTCGCACCGAGCCCGAGCAGTTCGACGACGTGACGGTGTTCTTCTCGGACTTCGTGGACTTCACCCGCGCAGCCGAGGACCTCGAGCCCAAGGAGCTCATCAACGAGTTGAACGAGCTCTTCACCGGGTTCGACAACATCGTCGAGGCGAACGGCTGCGAACGGATCAAGACCATCGGCGACGCGTACATGTTCGTCTGCGGCATGCCCGCTGCGGACCCGGCCCACGGCCCCAAGGCCGTTCGCGCGGCCCGGGAGATCCTGGCCTGGGTCGAAGAGCGCAACACGAACAGTGATCTGCCATGGAAGATCCGCGTGGGCCTCCACAGCGGCCCGTTGTGGGCGGCGTGGTGGGAGTGAAGAAGTACATCTACGACGTCTTCGGCGACACAATCAACACCGCATCCCGCATGGAGAGCATGTCCGAGCCCATGCGCATCAACCTCTCCGAGGCCACCTGGGAGCTGGTCAAAGACGAGTTCGCCTGCACCCCGCGCGACCCCATGGAGATCAAGGGCAAGGGGACGATGAGCATGTTCTTCGTGGACT
>CAZNWW010000620.1:0-3022 GCA_964576155.1 uncultured Myxococcales bacterium
CGGCCGGTGCCCGAGGCGGACGTGTTCCCTTGTGATCTGACGACCCTGGAGCGGGCGCGGCAGATGTTCGGAGAGGGCGCCGAGATCATCGCGAAGCGCCAGGGCCCCGAGGCCACACGGGTCCACCGGGGCGCGCCGGCGCGAGACGCGGTCCTGGCCAGTCTGGGGCGGAGGCCCCAGACCCTGGCGGACCTGGCCGCCGGGTTGGCGATCGAGCCGAGCGAGGTCGTGAAGGTGCTGGAGGCGTTGGCGGAGGGCGGGGAGGTCGTGGTGGAGCGGCGAGGTGGGGAGGTGTACTACCTGGTTTCGTGATCTCTGCACGGGGTCATCCCCCCTCCGCCCTTCGGGCACCTCCCCCAACAAGGGGGGAGGGTTCTCCTTGCTCAGCCGAATGTTGGTTGCAGAGACACAACCGCACCGTACTTCAAGCTTGGTACGGCGCGCTCTCTTCCCCCCTTGTTGGGGGAAGTGCCTGGAGGCGAGCGTAGCGAACCGGAGGGCGATGGGGGGCCGTACCCGTGCAGAGACCCTACGGATGATCCCAGAGCATCCCCGCCCGCAGCTCCGCAGCGGTCTCCGCGTCTACCAACCGCTCCACCAGCCGCAGCGCGAAGCGGCTCGCCGTCCCCGGCCCCCGGGAGGTGATCAACTGCCCGTCCTCTACGACAGCCTCTTCCCTTCGGATCGCTGTCTCGGGGAAGGCCTGCTCGAAGCCCGGGTAGCAGGTGGCCTGCTTGCCGTCCAACACCCCGGTCGGCGAGAGGGCCAGGGCCGGCGCGGCGCAGATGGATGCGACGATGCGCCCCGCGCCCGCATAGGCCTTGATAAGATCGCCCACCGCAGGCACGGCGAGGTTCTCGCTGCCGGGCATTCCGCCCGGGAGGATCACCGCGTCCCCGTCCCGGGGAGCGTCCTCCAGCCGAAGATCGGCCTTGACCATCACCCCGTGGGCGCCGGTTATTTCGGCGCCGCCGACGCCTGCGGTGATCACGTCTACGCCCGCTCGACGCAGGATGTCCACGATCGTGAGGGCCTCGATCTCCTCGAAGCCCTCGGCCAGGAGCACCACCGCCTTGCTGCCCATCTCGTCCCTCCTCATGTGGGGTCCCGTGTTCCACGGGAAACATACATCCGCCGCCGGGCCTGTTCAAGGGCGCGGAAACCTCCGATTGGTTTGACCACCGACCACCGCCTTGGTAGATTCTCTGCGCCACGACTCTCGCACGGGAGGAGGACTCATGCCCCGCGCCCTCGCCCTCGCCACCCTGCTGCTGCTCATCACATCGTGCACCGAGGTCAGCGAGCCACCTCCGGCCGCGCCCGTGGAGCAGGTCCTGGTCCCCCTCGTAGGAGGCCAGCTCGAGACCGGCTGGGAGCCCGTGGGCGCGCTCACCGTGTACTACCAGGGCTACGGCTACGGCGGCTCCTTCTGCTCCGGCACCTTGATCCACCCGGAGTGGGTCCTCACCGCGGCCCACTGCCTCACGGACCACGACGGCTTCCAGATCTACCCGGACGCGGTCGAGTTCTTCATGGGCCCCGACGCACGGCCCCACTATGGCGGCAAACCCCTCATCGGGATCTTCCACGAGACCGACGTGTTCTTCCCCCACCCGAACTACTCCAGCTACAACGGGAGCAACGACATCGGCCTGGTGCACCTGAAGAACCCTGTCGAGGGCGTGATCCCGCTCCCCCACAGCTACACCGCAATGAACAACAGCTTCAAGGGCGAGGACTGTTTCTACGTGGGCTTCGGCGTGGACGACGGAATCCAGCAGACCGGTGGCGGCCTGAAGCGCTCCGGGAGCATGGAGATCGTCCAGATCCAGAACAAAGGCTATGTGAGCGAGTACGGCGGCGTGGGGGTCTGCTTCGGCGACTCCGGCGGCCCCGGGCTCTTTGAGATCGACGGGGAGTGGAAGGTCATCGGCGTGAACTCCAGCGTCGGGAACCAGTACGGGGACCCCTGCAAGGGCTACGCGTTCCAGGTCCGGGTGGACAAGTTCGCCAACTGGATCGGTGAAAAAATCGGTTCGCCGCTCCCCACCTGCCAGGAAGATCCGTCGATCTGCTACTGCTCCGAGGGCTGCCTGCCCGACGGCTCCTGCGACAACTCGGTCTGTCAATACATGGACTGCGAGCAGGCCTACACCTGCATGAGCGGCTGCGGCTACGACGGGGGCTGCTCCGATGAGTGTTTATCGCAAGCGACCCCCGACGCACAGATCCAGATCCAGCTGATGCAGCAATGCTTCGAGTCTGAATGCAGCGGCCTGGGCGACGACGATTTCCAACAATGTGCCTACGACAAATGCGCGGACGAGATCGGTGCGTGCTTCCCGACCCAGGCCGGGGAGATGACCTGCGAGGAGGCCTACGAATGCATCGTGGCCTGCGGACAGAACCAGCAATGCCAGACCGAATGCTATTACCAGGGCAGCGGGAGCGCTCAGCAGAAGCTCAGCGAGATGTTCGACTGCTTCCAGGAGGACTGCGCCAACCTCGGGTCAGAGGCATTCACGGAATGCGCCTGGAAACACTGCGTCGACGAGATCTACTCGTGCATGCCGCCCAGCGACTGCGCGTTCACCGGCGGGGACTGCGAGGAGGGAGAGGCCTGCGTGCCGATCGCGGGGGGCTGGTCCGAATGCGTCCCGAGCAACGGCAAGGAGAAGGGCGCCCCGTGCACCCCGGACCTCGAGGGCACGGAAGACTGCGCGGACGGGACCTTCTGCGTCGAGGGAAAGGACGGCGCCGGCTGCTATCCCCTCTGCCTGAGCTTCGCTGACTGCACCGACGACGAGTACTGCGCGTCCCTCGCCTGGGAGTACACAGAGGTCGGACTCTGCTTCTGCACAGATGAGGACGAGGACAGCGCCTGCAAGGCCGACGACTGCGACGACACCGATGCAGACATCAACCCCGACGCGGACGAGATCTGCGATGGCGTGGACAACGACTGCGACGGGGACGTCGACGAGGGCTTCGCCGGCGTCGGCCCGGGGCCGGGTGAGGACGT
>CAZNWW010000621.1:0-1343 GCA_964576155.1 uncultured Myxococcales bacterium
GAGCCTCCGGCGGGGCTCCGGGTAGAGGCCGTCGGTCCCGGCGCGGCCCGCCTCACCTGGCGCCCCTCCCCCACGGATGAGGTCGGGGTCCTGGGCCACCCGGCCAGCGGCTACATCGTCTACAGGGGTCAATGGGGGGCCTGGGACGGCGGCGGCGACGTCGGGAACGCGCTCGAGCACGTAGTGGAGGGCCTCGAACCCGGCCAGGTCCATGAGTTCCGCGTGACCGCATACAACGCGGGCGGGCAGTCCTTCGCCACGCCGGCCCTGGCCCTCTGGGGCGGCGAGGCGGGAGCAGCCGCGGCGCTGGTAGTGGGGGGCTTCGATCGCCTGGATCGCCACGCGCTCATCCCCGAGGATCTCTCGCCGTGGTCCCTGGGCGTGGTCCTCCGGATGAAACTCGACCGCATGAACACTTACGGCTATATACCGGTCCATGGGCGCGCACTGGCCGCGCTGGGCCTGCCCTTCGACAGCGCGTGGCACGACGCAGACCTGGACTCCGACACGCTGGCCGCCTACCCCCTGGTGGACTGGCTCCTCGGCGAGGAGTCCTCCGAGGACGAGACCTTCTCGTTCCAGGAGGCCGGCGCTATCTTCGACTATCGCGGCCAGGGCGGCGCGCTCATCGTCACCGGCGCGGAGGTAGGTTGGGACCTGGTCGAGCTGGGCAGCACGGATGAGCAGGCGTTCTTCTCCGGGCTCCTCCACGGTGCCTACCTCGGGGACGACGCCGGGACCTACGCGCTCGCCCTCCATGACGGCACTCCGCTCACCCTCGACGACGGCGGCCTGGGGGCCTACGACGTGGACTACCCGGACCTGGTGGGGACCGATGGGTACAGCCTGGAGGTGGCGTTCTACGACGGCGACCCGGCCCGGCCCGCAGCGATCGCGTATGCAGATCCCGGGGGAGGTGGCGTCGCGCTGGCCGGAGTGCCCCTGGAGGCCATCCACCCGGAGCCGGCCCGAGAGGCGCTCCTTGCTGCCCTCCTCGACGGCATGGGCGTCACCTACCCCTGGGACGAGCCCGTGGATCCCCCGGAGCCCTCTCCCGAGGAGCCCGAAGCGGACATCGTCACCGAGGACACCGCCACCGAAGACGTCGTCGCCAACACCGACACCCCCGGGGCTCCTGACAGCAACGACCCCGCCTGCACCACGAAGTCCTGCAAATGCGATGGCACCTGCTCCTGCAGCACCGGCTGTGCGGCGAGCCCCAGTCCGGTCCAGGGTTGGCCCATCATCCCACTTCTTCTCTTGATCATATGGCGTAGCGACCGACGAAGCCTCGCCGACGTTCGGGTGAGGTGGTGATCTCAGCGAGGGATCGCTGCCGAGGG
>CAZNWW010000621.1:1443-3022 GCA_964576155.1 uncultured Myxococcales bacterium
CAACGGCGTAGCAGAGCTACGTCAAGGAGGAGTGACGCCGCCATTCGGTAGCGAGGATTCCCGCGCCTCGCCGACGTTCGGGTGAGGTGGTGATCTCAGCGAGGGATCGCTGCCGAGGGCAAGGAACGACGACAACGGCGTAGCAGAGCTACGTCAAGGAGGAGTGACGCCGCCATTCGGTAGCGAGAACCGCTGAGATCGCCGCCGAATCCCGGACGTCGTCGAGGCGGTTTACTTGTTCTTGTGCCGCTGAGCCTTGCGCTGCTTGCGGTACTTGTGCTTACGGATCTTCTTCCGACGCTTCTTCTTGACGCTCCCCATAACACCTCCGCTCGAAATCACGTACCGCCAATTTGCGGCCGGGGAAAGCTGCGGGGGTGGAGGATAGGGAGCAGGCCGGAGTTTGTCCAGAGTTTTTTTTCCGCCGACAGGATGCTATGCTCCGGCGCCATAAGGGGGGTATCCCATGGCGGAAGAGAGCGCGCTGAAAAAGACGATCCGTGAGATCGTGGACCCTTTCAAGTCTCTGGCGGGGTCCTCCCAGGCCTTGTGGGCCCTCTACATCTCGTACTGGCTCGAGGGCCTGGTCTATTTCGGGATCCTCACCGTTCTGGGGAAATACCTCTCCGAGAACGTGGGGCTCGCCGACCTCCATGCGGGCTGGGTATACAGCGGATTCACCGGAGGCATCACCCTGGCGATGCTCTTCCTGGGCGGTGTAGCCGATCGGTTGGGGGTACGAAAGGCGCTGCTCCTCGCGCTGGGATTCATGGTGATCGGGCGGCTCCTCCTGGGTGCATCCGGCGCGGTCTTCGAGCACGGCCAGGGGGCGTCCTCGGGGATGTTCTTCCTGGTTACCGCGGGCCTCGCGGTGGTGGTGATCGGCTACGGGATGTACCAGCCCGCAGCCTACGCTGCGGTGAAACAGTTCACCGATGAGAAGACCGCGACCATGGGCTACGCCATGATCTACGGCCTGATGAACCTCGGCGCGTTCTTCTCGGGCATCGTGTCACCGGCCGTGCGCAAGTCCATCGGACCGAAGCTCGGATCCCTCCTGGGTGTCCCCCCGGGCCAGGACATGGGGATCGTTGCGGTGCTGCTGGTCTACATCTTCCTGACCCTCCTGGCCTTCCTGATAATCTGGTTCTTCATGACCCGGGGCGCGGTCAAACGGGCCACCCTCACGAATATCGACGCCCCAAGCAAAAACGAATCGAAGACGGGTGAAGACGCGGTCGCCGCCGACGCCCCGCCCAAGGCGAAGCTCCTCACTCCCGGCTTCCTCGTCCTGGCCGGCGGCAGTATTACGGCTACCGTCGCCGTGATCGTACTCGCCCTCAGCGCAGCGCCGACCCCATCCAAGTCGGCCCTCGTTGACGCAAAGGAGGCCTACAAGGCTGCTATCAAGGCCCTGGGCGATGACGAGGTGACGGAGAAGGCGCGGGACGACCTGGGCATGGCTGCCAAGGCCCTCGATGCGACATCGGAGGGGATCCACCCGCGGGAGGGCCTGCCCACCGGAACCACGGTCGACGGAGCAGCCTTCGAGCGCATCCGTGGGCTCATCCTTCGGGAC
>CAZNWW010000622.1:0-3009 GCA_964576155.1 uncultured Myxococcales bacterium
GGTGATGGTTCTCTCGACCACAAGGAGTTCAAGACCATGCGCGATGCAGTCATAGTCAGCGGAACTCGGACGCCGATGGGTTCGTTCCAGGGAGCGCTTGCCCCCCTCAAGGCCGGGAAGATCGGGGCGGTCGCCATCAAGGAGGCCATCGCACGCGCAGGCATCGAGGGCGACGCGGTCGACGACGTGATCTTCGGCTGCGTCCTCACCACAGCGCTGGGCCAGGCGCCTGCACGCCAGGCGACCCTCTGGGCCGGGCTGCCCCAGTCCGTCCCCGCTACCACCATCAACAAGGTCTGCGGCTCCGGTCTACGGAGCGTAATGCTGGCCTCCTCGCAGATCAGGGCGGGAGACGCCGACGTCATCGTGGCCGGCGGGATGGAGAGCATGAGCAACTCACCCTATGCCCTGCCCAAGGCACGGACCGGCTACCGGATGGGCAACGGGGACGTCCTCGACACCATGGTCACCGACGGCCTCTGGGACGTCTACAACGACTACCACATGGGCACAGCGGCAGAGCTCTGCGCAGCAGAATACGGTATCACCCGTGAGATGCAGGACGAGTTCGCCATCGCCTCGTACAAGAAGGCCATAAGCTCCATCGAAGAGGGCCTCTTCAAGCGTGAGATCGCGCCTGTCGAGATTCCCCAACGCCGCGGCGATCCGGTGATCTTTGATCAGGATGAGGAGCCCTTCCGCGCCAAACTCGACAAGATCCCGAGCCTCCGCGCCGCGTTCAAGAAGGACGGCACCGTGACCGCTGCAAACGCATCGAGCATCAACGACGGCGCGGCCGCGTTCGTCGTCATGTCCGATTCGAAGGCAAAGGAGCTGGGCGTCACTGCGAAGTTCCGTGTCGCTGGACAGGCGAGCTACGCCCACGCCCCCGAGTGGTTCACTACCGCGCCCGCTTTCGCAATAAAGAAACTCCTGGGGAACACGGACCTCACCACCACCGACATCGACATCTGGGAGCTCAACGAGGCCTTCTCCGTCGTCTCCCTGGCCGTGAACCAGCTCTGCGAGCTCGATCCAGCGAAGGTGAACATCCGTGGCGGCGCGGTGGCCCTGGGGCACCCCATCGGTGCGTCCGGCGCGCGGATCCTCGTCACCTTGATGCACGCCATGGAGGACATCGGCGCCCAGCGGGGGATTGCGAGCCTCTGCAACGGCGGAGGCGGCGCCACCGCAGTGCTTCTCGAACGCGTGTAGTAGAGGAAAAGGAAGGAGGATCGAGATGTCCGAAGAGCGCTTCGTCACTCTGACTATCGACGGGCCCATGGCCCTGGTAACCATCAACCGGCCCAAGGCCCTCAACGCGCTGAACCCTCAGGTCCTCACCGAAATCGAGGAATGTGTCCTCGAGGCGCAGGCCGACAAAGGCGTCGCCGGGATCGTCATCACAGGCGCCGGTGGCAAGGCCTTCGTCGCGGGGGCCGACATCAGCACCATGGCCGACATGACCCCGGAAGAGGGCCTCGGCTTCGCGGAGATGGGCCTCGCTATCCTGGCTACCATCGAGAACTGCCCGAAGCCCATCATCGCCGCCATAGACGGCTACGCCCTCGGCGGTGGTTGCGAGCTAGCCCTGGCCTGCGACATGATCTACGCGTCCGAGGGCTCGGTCCTGGGCCAACCCGAGGTCAACCTGGGGATCATCCCGGGCTTCGGCGGGACCCAGCGCTTGACCCGCCTCGTCGGACGTAACAGAGCCAAGGAGATCTGCTTCACCGGCGACATGTACTCCGCCGAGAAGGCGAAGGAGATAGGCCTTGTCCAGGAGGTCCTCCCAAAGGACGAGCTCCTGGCCCATTGCGCCAAGGTCGTAAAGACCATCTCCAAGAAGGGTCCGCTGGCCATCGCCCAGGCGAAGCGCGTGATCAACCAGGGCGGGGACCTGGCCCTGGAGGCCGGGCTCTGGATGGAGAAACTGGCGTTCATGGCTCTCTTCGGGTCCGCAGACCAGCGGGAGGGCATGACCGCGTTTCTTCAGAAGCGCAAGCCAGACTTCAAGGGGAGTTAGATCCGCCCATGCATCTCCTACTAGACGAACGGCAGAAGGCTCTACGGGAGCAAGGGCGGGCACTCGGTGATGGACTCCCGCCCGATTCCGACGCCGGGCTGGCCGACGCTACCCTGGACGCGGCTCGCCGGGAGGGCAGGGCCCTCCTGACGGTCGCGACGGATCGGGGCGGGGCGGGGCTCTCTTTCTTTGATGCATGCGTCTTCCTCGAGGGACTCGCCGGCAGCCGTCCCAGCGCTGCCTCAACCCTCGCAGCCCATTCAATCCACGCTGCCGCACCCATGGCAGGTGCCAAGGGTTGCAAGACCCTCCTGGCGGCCCTCGCCGCTGACCGCACCGGCGCGTTTGCGATTTCCGAACCCGGCGGGGACCGTCACCTGACGGATATCGAGACCACGGCCCGGGCCGATGGCG
Organism: uncultured Myxococcales bacterium; assembly: GCA_964576155.1. Lineage (GTDB taxonomy): Bacteria > Myxococcota_A > UBA9042 > CAIXZC01 > CAIXZC01 > CAZNWW01. Next base: position 2,441 of record CAZNWW010000622.1, read on the forward strand.
ACGAATACAGGCTCTCCGGCGAGAAGATCTGCGTCACCAACGGGGGGGCTGGGGTCCTGGTACTTATAGCGGCCTGCGTCCAGGGGGATAAGGGACCGTTCTTCTTCGTCGTCGATGGAGACGCCGAGGGCATGGAATGGCGTCCGCGAAGAGGCAGCGTCGGGCTCTTCGGGGCCCGCGTAGCTGATCTCGTACTCCACGACGTCCGATCCCTGGCCCGCATCGGCGGGGTGGGGGAGGGTGCCGGGATCATCGAAGCCACGATCCTGCACGACCGCACGGCCATCGCTGCTCAGGCGGTCGGGGTCGCAGCGGAGGCCTTGGAGGAGACCCTTCGGCTGGTCTCCACCCTCGAGAACTTCGGAGAGCCCATGGAGCGGAGCGGGACGGTCCAGGCCCACGTGGCGGACATGGCCGCTGTCCTGGACGGCGGCCGTCTGCTCTGGTGGCAGGCGGCCAGCGCCCTCGACAAGGGCGCACCCGCCAGGGACCTCGCGGCCATGGCGAAGCTCCACGCCGCCCGCGCCGCACGAACTGTCACCGACGGCTGCCTCCAGCTCCTGGGCGAT
>CAZNWW010000623.1:0-3004 GCA_964576155.1 uncultured Myxococcales bacterium
GACTGCGATGGCGTCGTCGACCTTGCCCTGACCGACGTAGAGCTCGCCCATCTTGTGGATCTTCGTGTACGCGCCGTCGCGCCCGATCTCCTTCGTGAAATACTCAAGGGCCAGCTTCCAGCCGTCTTCCACCTCGGTGTAGACCAGGACAAGGTCGTTGAGGGCCTGGCCCCTGAACGAGATCTTGGCCTGCTCGCTGCTCCCGGTCTTGATGGCCTCGATGACCTTCTGGAAGGTGTCGATGGACTTCTCGAACTCGGAGAGGTTGTAGTACACCCACGCCAGCTTGTAGAGAGCGTAGTTGTACATGCCGGCGGCCGGGTAATTGTTGATGATCGTTTCGTACTTGCTCTTGGCGAAGTAGAGGGACCGGTTCTCGAAGTAGTACTCGCCCTGGTGCAGCAACGCCTGGGGAATCAGGCGGCTCTTGGGGTGGTTCTGGGTGAGGTTGTCAAAGTGCTTGATGCCCTCCCGCTGGAGCTGCCGGTCCTTGCCGGTCTTGCCCACCTCGAGCGCGCCGCGCCCGAGATAGTAGAGGACCTCGTCGATGCGGATGTAGTCCGGGTACTCCCGGAGGATCTTCCGGTAGTACTCCAGTGAGACGGAGTAGTCCTGCTCCGGCTCAGCGGGGCGCTCGGAGAGCAGCCCCTCGTCGAACTTGTCCATCGCGTCCATCCACGACTTTCGGGCCTTCAGGTACTGGTAGTGGTTCTCCTCCCAGTACGCCTCGGCCAGACGGAAGTAGATCTCGGCCTTGTTCTTGTAGTAGGGGTTCGCCGCGAGGAGCTCCTCCATCTGCTTGATGCTCTTGGTGCGGAGGGCGCTCTTCTTCTGCTGCAAGGCCTCGAACTTCTTGTCGAGGAGCGACACCTCGAAGTCCGAGAGGGTCATCGCCTTGTCGACACACAGGAGCTTGACCATGTCGCAGATCATGTCCTCAGGACAGTCCGGGTCCGTCTCGCACTTGATCTCCTTGGACTCGAGCTCCTTGGTTTTGACTTTGATGATCTCGCGCTTCTCACGCTCGCGCTTGTCCATCTGTGCGTAAGCAGGCGCAGCGATGAAGGTCAGCAGGACGGTGACGGCGATGGACGTTCTCATCATCACTTGCACTCCTCAATAAGGAAGCTGCGGTATCCCCAGATCTCGTCCTCCCAGTAGTCGCCCTCGAAGGGCCACTCGAGGGAGTCACCGCCGACAATAGCGGGGGAGCCGCCGGACTCGTCGTCCGACTCCAGGAGGTCCTCGATGTAGCCGATGATCTTCTTGTCGACCTTACGCTCCTCGAGGACCTCGATATGCTTCTTCTTGAACTTCCCGTAGATCTCCTGGCCCTTGACGTAGCCCAGGATCTCTTCGGTGGTCTTGCTCGCCTGCATGAGACGGAGTATCGCGCTGACCGCGTCCTGGAGCATCTGCTCCTCCAGGAGTTCCTTGGTCGAGGCCTCGATCTTCTCCATCTCGACCTGGTTCAGATCGAGCTCGATCTCGGTGACCTTGACCTGGTAATCCCGCAGCTCCTTCTGGAGCATCCGGAAGGCCATCTGGATCTTGATGCCGATCTCGTTGATGCGGCTGATGCGCTGCCCCTCGAGCATGGACAGGGTCTCGTCGGCCCAGGCGCCGAGCTTGCCCTTCGCTTCCTTGATGAGGACCTTCTCGCGCTCGATCTGTCGGATCGTGCGGTAGAGCAGGTAGACATCGGGGTTGACCATGATCGGGTAGAGGAACTCGATGGGGAGCTTGTACCCGCCGCCCTCCTCGTTGGCGATCTTCTGGTAGGCCATCCAGTATTCGGCCTGGGTGCGCATGTTCCTCATGAACTGGGAGAGGGGCACGCCCTTGGCGGAGACGTGGCGCTTGAACATCTCGAGGGCGGCCCGCGCGTTGTCGTACTGGCAGAGGTTCATGTAGACCGTGGCCTCGAGGATCCACAGCTCCGGGTAGAAGTACTCCGAGAAGAACGGACTGTGCAGCGCGTGGAAGGTCCCGATGGACCGCATGAAGTCCTGCTTCATGAAGTAGGTCCAGCCCATCTCGTAGAAGGCCTCGGCCAGGCGTGTCGAGGAGCGCGGGATCTTGCGGTAATAGTAGATTGCGCCGTCGTAGTTCCCGGTCTCGTAAGCGATCCGGGCGAGGGCCAGGTAGGCCAGGTGGGCCACGTGTTTCTCGGATTTGTTCTCCGCGGTGGCCTCGATGGCAACCTGGAAGCTGCCGACCGCGGACTTGTACATCTGGTTGGCGACCTGGATGAGGCCGGTGAGGTAGCGCGCCTTCCCATACATCGGCGAGTCCGTGGAGACCTGCTCGAAGTACTTCAGCCCCATCGAGAAGTTGTTGCCCTCGTAGAAGAACTCGCCGAGGAAGTAGTTGTACTCGTCCTGGAACGAGCGGGAGAAGTTACCGACGAAGAACTGGGTGAGCTGCTCGAGGTCGGGGGGAGAGTAGGCGACCTTCTTGCGCATCTTGCCCAGGTGGCTGAACGCGCCCTGGAAGAAGGGCTTGTCCGGGCCTTGCAGGACGATCTCCAGCAGGAGGTTCGCCGCGGACTCGTACAGGTTCGCGCTGACCAGGGCCAGGGCCATCCCGTAACGGGCGTTGTAGTACTCGTCGGAGTCGGGCGGATAGTTGTTCTTGGTGATGAAGTCCTGGAAGTGCAGGATCGCGTCCACGAACCGGCCTTGCTCAGCATACTCCATCCCGGCCTTGAGTTGACCCTGGGCGTAGGCCGCCTTCTGGGCCTCCATGGCCTTCTCCTGGTCCCGCTTCAGGCGCAGCGCGTCGAGGCGGGCCCGCTCGGCCTCTGCCCGGATCTCCTCCGGGGTCTTCTCCTCGATGGGCGTGATCGTTCCGTCGGGCTTTGTCGTCTCGTCGGGCTTTGCCACCTCGTCGGCGCCGCTGTACTTCTGGGGCGTCGCCAGCATGAACCGGATAACCTTCTCCGGCACCCCGGCGTTTTTCAACTCGAGGATGTCGTTGATGGTGAGGTTGAAGACCGTTCGGT
>CAZNWW010000624.1:0-3003 GCA_964576155.1 uncultured Myxococcales bacterium
GGGCCTGCTGCTCAACGTATCGAGAAATCTCCTCTCCCCGGAGGCGGCCAAGGCACGGGCCGCCCAGGCACAGGAAGAGGCGACGGAGACCACGGAAGTGATCGTGCTGAACCGGGACAAGAGATGAAACGGATCTGCCTCGCAGGTGGCGGCACAGGCGGCCACGTGACACCCCTCCTGGCCATCGCCGAGGAGTGGGCCGCCCAGGGTGGCGTGTCCCTCTTTATCGGCGCTACAGGGAAGATCGAGGAGGCCATGGTGCCCGCCGCGGGCTTCGATCTGGTGGTCATCTCCGGGGCCGGGCGGGTCAAGGGCATGGGCGCCTTCACCAAGCTGCGCAGCCTCTCCACCGTCCCGGTCGGGGTCCGCGAGGCGACAAAGATCCTGAGCCAGTTTCGCCCTGACGTCGTCATCGGCGCCGGCGGCTTCGCGTCCTTCGCTGCCGGAGCGGCCGCATCGCTCAAGGGGATCCCGCTGGTCCTCTGCGAGCAGAACAGCATCCCGGGCCTCACCAACCGGGTCCTTTCCCGGACGGCCCGTCGCGTATGTACGAGCTTCAAGATGACTGCGTCTCACCTCAACGTCCTCAAGGTCGTCCTCACCGGGAACCCGGTCCGGATGGCCCTCCGGTTGCTCGCCGACCGTCCTGCGGAGACACCCGACCTCCGCAAGTTGACGATCCTCGGCGGCTCCCAGGGGGCCCGCTTCCTGAACACCGACCTGGCGGCCAGCCTGGCGGCGTTCCTGGGAGATCATCCGGACGTCCGGGTCACCCACCAATGCGGCCAGGGACGAGAGGAGGAGACGCTCGCCTCGTACGGAGGGAACCCCCGCGTGGAGGTAATCCCCTTCGTCGAGGAAATGGCCCAGCTCCTGGCTGAGAGCGACCTTGTGGTGTGTCGCGCCGGGGCGACGACGATCGCAGAGCTGACCACGGTCGGCCTCGGCGCAATCCTCGTCCCCTTCCCGCACGCATCGGACAACCACCAGGAGCATAACGCTCGAGCCATGGAGGGGCCAGGAGGAGCCGAGGTGATCATCCAGTCCGAGTTCGACGGTGACAAGTTCATCGAGCGACTTGCAGCGCTGCACGCTGACCCGAGTGAGTTGGGTCGGCTGGCCGCGGCGAGTCGCTCGATGGGTCGCCCGGACGCGGCAGCCTCGGTCCTCGAAGTCTGCAGGGAGGTGGTGCGATGATGAAGGCGCTCAAGAGGCTCCTCCGCCGGGAACCCGACACCCGGACAGCGCGCTCCGCCAGGCGCAGGCAGCGGCAACGCCAGGGCGAACGCCGGGCACGCGCGACCAAGGTCCGCGCGACCCGCCGCCTCATGCGGCGTGAGCGTATGCTGCAGTCGCTCCTGGCGCTCTCGCGCCCCCTGGTCTATATCGCCCTGGCTGCGGCCGTGGCGACCCTCCCCGTCGGCCTCTACCGTGTGATCCTCCATGCGATGGGCAGCCCCCACTTCGCGCTCGAGGAGATCCGGTGTATAGGGCTCGACCACCTCACCGAGGAGGACGTGGCGACCGCCGCGGGCCTCCGCCTCGGGAACAGCATCATGGCCGTCGACCCCGACGACATCGAGCACACGCTGGCCCGGGAAGATTGGGTGCGCAAGGTCCACGTCCACCGGGAACTTCCCCAAACGCTGATCGTGGAGATCACCGAGCGCACACCTGTCGCCATGTTGGCGGCCGGAGACCTCTACCTGTTGGACAACACTGCGACACCGTTCACGCGGGTGGGCGTCCGGGAGTTCCCCGACCTCCCGGTCCTGTCCCTGAGCAGCGTCGAGTCCATCGGGCTGGAGGACATGCGCAGCATCGGCCTGCAGGAGATGTTGGCCGAGGCGCTTGCGCTGATCACCGAGTACGAACAGACCGGACTCGGTGACCGCTTCCCGCTGGAGGAAATCTCCATCGATCCCGTGGAGGGGTATCGCATCTACTCCCGGGACGGGCGGGTCACCTTCGTGCTGGGGCATGGACCCTTCGTGCGGAAGTGGGAGCGGCTCGACGTGGTGCTGTCGGATCTGGACAGTCGCAGCGCAGAGGTCGTTACCGTGCGCCTGGACAACGACACCCACCCCTGGAAAGTCGCGGTCGAGGCCGCGCACCTTGACCTCGCCGGCGCAGATCGCCGGCGTGTGTATCCATTACGAGGGGCTCCGAGGGAGCTCCTCCCATGATGAGTCGAGATTACAATGGCATTGGCCGATATGAACCTTGGAGGGATCTGATGGGAAAGAGAGACGACGTCATCGTAGGGGTCGATGTGGGCACGACGAAGGTCGTAGCGCTCGTCGCTGAGCGGGGCCCCGGTGGAGTCGACATCCTTGGGATCGGCACTGCGCCGTCCTACGGAGTCAAGAACGGAATAGTCAACAACATCGACCGGACGGTCGAAGCCATCCAGAAGGCCGTTGAAGAGGCTGAGATGATGGCGGCGAAGGACGTGGGCACCATCGTAGTGTCCGTGTCCGGGAGCCAGATAAGGGGGTTCAATTCCAAGGGTCTCGTGGCCGTGCGCGGCCGTGAGGTCGGAGATGAGGACCTGCACCGGGTCATCGAGGCAGCCCAGGCAATCCGGATCCCCGAGGATCGGGAGGTGGTTCACACCCTCCCCCAGGGCTATGTCATCGACAACAACGACATCATGAGTAGCCCGGTGGGGATGACCGGCGTCCGACTCGAAGCCAAGGTGCACATCGTCACCTGCGCCCGGACCGCGGTCGAGAACCTCCTCACCTGCTGCATCCGCAACGACCTCACCGTGGACAACCGGGCCTTCGGCGGCCTGGCCTCCAGCGAGGCGGTGCTGACGGATGATGAGAAGGAACTGGGCGTCGTTGTGGCGGACATCGGCGGTGGTACCACCGACCTGGTGATCTGGCACAACAACGCCGTGATCCATACGGCGTCGCTGCCCTTCGCCGGCGACCTGGTCACCGCGGACATCGCCATGGGCCTCCGCACCCCCCCGCCGGGAGGCGGAGCGCCTCAAGG
>CAZNWW010000625.1:0-2979 GCA_964576155.1 uncultured Myxococcales bacterium
CCCCGCACCCCTCAGTACCGCCGCCCTCGACCCGACGGGATCCGAGGACCAGGTCCGCCTCCTGGATCGCCTCCAGGAACTCGGGGAGGTGCTCCGGCCTGTGGGAGAAGTCACAGTCCATCTCGAAGACCTTTCCATAGTGGCGGTCCAGGGCCCACTTGAACCCGGCGACGTAGGCCTTGCCCAGGCCCTCCTTCTCTGTGCGGTGCATGACGTGGATCCGCGTGTCGTTCCCGGCCAACTCGTCCGCTATGTCACCGGTCCCGTCCGGCGATGAGTCGTCCACCACGAGGATGTCTACATCCGGCACCTGCGCAAAGACGGCCTCCAACAGGGCGGCCAGGTTTTCACGCTCGTTGTATGTCGGGACGATGATCAGGACGTCGTGCTTCTTCTCCACTCAACCCTCCTCGTCGAACAGGGAATCCAGGACCGACGAATATCGCTCCTGGATCTGGTGGCGTCGGATCTTGTCATGGGAGGTCAGCTCTCCTTCCTCCTCGGAGAACTGGCGCCCGAGGATAGCGAACCGACGGACTCGCTCCGGGGGCGCCATCTCCCGGTTTACCGCGTCGATCTCCCGCTCAATGCGCTCGTAGAGATCCAGGTCCCTCGCCAGCGCGTCCGAGGAGGTCTCCTTCCGGCCCATCTTCGCGGCCCAGCGGCGGCACCGATCCTCGTTCAGGGTCACGAGGGCTACCAGGTGGGGCCGATCGTCGCCGAAGACCACGGTGCGGTTGATGAAGGGGATCCGCTTGAGCGCGGATTCAATCTTCTGCGGGGGAACGTTCTTCCCTACAGCGGTCACGAGGAGCTCCTTCTTTCGACCGGACACGATGAGGTAGCCGTCCTCGTCCATCCGGCCGATGTCCCCGGTGCGCAGCCAGCCTTCGGCACCCAGCCCCACCGATGTCTCGTCGGGATCGCCGAAGTAGCCGTCCATGCAGGCCGGGGATCTGATGAGGATCTCGCCGTCATCGGCGATGCGGGTCTCCACGCCGTCGAGGGCACGGCCTACGCTGCCGGGACGGAACCGACCCGGCGCGTTGAGGTGGGACGCGCCACCGCACTCCGTGAGCCCGTAACCTTCATAGACGGGTACGCCGAGGGCCGAGATGAACATGGCCACATCGCGGCTCAGGGGTGCGCCGCCGCTGACGAAGAACCGAAGGCGTCCGCCGAAGAGGCCCCGTACCTTGGGAAAAATCAGACGATCGGCCAGGCTGTGCTTCAGATCAGCGAACCAGTCGACGGGCTCCTCCTGGAGGCGCCGCTCCAGCCGCTCCCGGCTCGCCTCCATTCCAAGGCGGAAGACCGTGCGCCAAGCGACGCTGAACTCATCTGCGCCGGCGCGGATCTTCAAGACCAACTTCTCGTACATCCGGGGCACACCCACCACGAAGGTGGGCCGGAAGGTGCCCAGGTCTTCCACGAGGCTCCTGAATCCACCGCCGAACGCGATGCCGGCGCCCACGGCCATGCTTCCAGGGGCCGACACCATGCCCAATACATGGGACAGGGGCAGGACCAGGAGCTGCTTATCAGTCTCGGCGAGCCCGAGCATTCGGGCGATCTCACGTCCCTGGTAGACCAGGGCCCGGTGACTCAGGACAACGCCCTTGTACTCCCCGGAGGTTCCCGGGGTGTGAATGATCACAGCGGGATCTTCCGGGCGCGCAGCCGGAGCGTGGAACGCGTCCATGTCTTCATCGTCCCCTACCAATGCGTCCAGCAGCTCGATATCTGCCGGGAGGTGCTCCTCTGAGATATCCTGGAGGCGAAGAAAACTCCGCCCGCGCTCGTCCATGGTCTCCAGGATCTCGGCATCGTTCATCAGGATTACGGGTACGTCGATGCGATGCCCCACCGTCGCCAGCTTGCGGAGCTGCTTCGGTCCGGACAGAACCAGCACCCCGAGGGACGTGCCCGCCACGATGCCCTCCACCTCCACACCGGTGCAGGTGTGGTGGATCGGCACCGCCACCGCGTCAGCCAGCCAGATCCCGAAGAGGATCGTGAGGTACTCGGGGTGCGGAGCCGCAACTATACCGACGCGGGTGCCCGGCCGGACGCCGAGCTCCCTCAGCGCCAGGGCCATGGACGCTCCCCGGGCCACCGCCACACGCCAGGGGCGCGTAGACACCGCCTGGGACGTGCGGTCGAACACCGCAGCCACATCGGGCTTGCGCCGGGCGAGGGCGAGCAGGAGCTCACCCAAGGTGGTGGCGTCGTTCACGGAGCCTCCTCAATCTACTCGCCCGGATTATCGACTCCCTCCCGATGCAAGTCAACGCCTCACCCCTTTCCGTTGACCCGTCCCCAGGAACGGAATAATAATGACCCTTCCGGCGGGTTGGACCGCCGGCCCCGCGGAGGTCAGGTCATGGGTGAACACCCGAAGGTCACGGACTACAAAGAGAAGCTCAAGGCGATGCGGCAGCTCAAGTCGCGCTATACCACCCTCTCGGGGATCGAGAAGGAGCCCATCTACTTCCCAGCGGACGCGGACGACGCGTATATGGATCGCCTGGGGGTCCCAGGGGAGTACCCATTCACCCGCGGTCCCTACGCCAACATGTACCGGGGCCGCCTCTGGACCATGCGGATGTTCGCCGGCTTCGGCACACCGGAGGACACGAACACGCGGTTCAAGTACCTCCTCAAGTCCGGGCAGACCGGATTGTCCACTGCGTTCGACATGCCGACCCTCATGGGATACGACCCGGATCACGACTTGTCTTTGGGCGAGGTGGGCAAGGAGGGCGTCAGCGTCTCCAACATCGAGGACATGCACATCCTCTTCGATGGGATCCCCCTCGACGAGGTCACCACGTCCATGACCATCAACGCGACCGCTATCATCGCGCTCTCGGCGTATGCAGCCGTTGCCCAGGAGCGTGGCATCCCCCTGGAGAGCCTCGGCGGCACCACCCAGAACGACATCCTCAAGGAGTACATCGCGCAGAAGGAGTGGATCAG
>CAZNWW010000626.1:0-2962 GCA_964576155.1 uncultured Myxococcales bacterium
TCGAGATCTGCGATGGAAAGGACAACGACTGCGACGGCGCAGCGGACGAGAACAGCCCCGACACCGACAGCGACGGCACCGCCGACTGCGTGGACGAAGACGACGACAACGATCTCGTCCTGGACGGCGTGGACAACTGTCCGTTGCTCTACAACCCGCCCCAGGCGGACAATGACTTCGACATGGCCGGGGACGCGTGCGACCCCGACGACGACAACGACCTGGTCCAGGATAGCGAGGACTGCCAGCCCTTCGACCCGGACAGCCATCCGGGCGCTCAGGAGGTCTGCGACGGCAAGGACAACGACTGCGACCTCTGGACCGACGAGGACACCTGCATCGACGGGAACGCCTGCACCGCGGACGTTTGCGATCCGGTGATGGGCTGCCTCAACCCGTCGTTGGACATTCCCTGCGATGACGGGAACCCCTGCACCGCGCCGGACATGTGCCAGGAGGGTTCCTGCACCTCGGGTCCCGACATCTGTCCCTGCCAGGAAGACGCTGACTGCGAGGAGCTCGGCTACGTCGGGGGTTGCCTCGGTGCACTTCACTGCGACACCGATGCGACGCCGACGATCTGCAAGCTGGATACGACTCAGGCGGAGCCCTGCCCGCCGTCCGCGGATCCCTGCTTCACCACTTTCTGCGACCCCGCCACCGGGGATTGTGTGGAGACCGTGGTCCTGGACGGTATGCCATGTGACGACGGAGATCCATGCACCGCATCGGATAACTGCCAGGGCGGGATCTGCACCTCGGGCCCGGACATCTGCCCGTGCCAGGAGAACGCGGACTGTGAGGAACTCGGTTACATCGGAGGCTGCCTCGGCGCGCTTTACTGCGACACCGACGTCATACCGACGGTCTGCAAGGTCGACCCGACCCAGGCGGAGTCCTGCCCGGCGCCTACGGATCCGTGTATGACCGCCTTCTGCGATCCCACCACCGGGGACTGCGTCGAGACCGCGGCGCCGGACGGGATGCCCTGCGACGACGACGAGTCATGCACCGTGCTCGACCACTGCAGCCAGGGGGTCTGCCTGGGCGGAGTAGCGGCCATCTGTGACGATGACAACCCGTGCACCGAGGATACCTGTCAACCGGGGGTCGGCTGCACCTACTCGCTCCTCGGTGCTGTACCCTGCGACGACGGTGATCCCTGCACCAGTGGAGAGACCTGCGGCACCGGCGTGTGCGCAGGCGGCGCAGCCGTCACCTGCGACGACGGAAACCCCTGCACCGAGGACGCGTGTGAGGCCCCCTGGGGCTGCGTTTACGCCCCTGCGGACGGTGAGTGCGACGATGGGAACGCCTGCACCGCGGGCGACGCCTGCGTCCAGGGCGCCTGCCAGGGTCTGGACCCTGTCTCCTGTGATGACGGAGAGCCCTGCACCCATGACTCCTGCGTCCCCTCGACGGGCTGCCTGCACAGCTCCCAGGATGTCCCCTGCTCAGACGGGAACGCCTGCACCCTGGTGGACGCGTGTGTGGCAGGAGACTGCGTCGGCAGCGGCCAGCCGGACTGCGCCGACGGGAACCTCTGCACCGATGACCTCTGCCAGGCGGACCTGGGTTGCGTGAATTCGCCGAACAGTCAGCCCTGCGACGACGGGGACGCGTGCACCTTGAGCGACGTCTGCGCGGACAGCACCTGTGCGGGCCCGGTCATCCTGGAATGTGACGATGATGACCCCTGCACCGACGACGAGTGCTCCGCGGAGCTGGGGTGTGTCCATACAATCAACACCGACTTCCAGACCGACGAGCTGAACTGCGGCGTGTGCGGCAAGGTCTGCCCGGAGTACACCGTGTGCGAGGGCGGGGACTGCCTCCTCCTGGCCGGCCGCCCCTGCGAAGACGACGGAGATTGCCTGTCGGGCGCGTGCCGACTTGACTGGGATCTGAACGGGCAGTTCTGCGCCCAGGACGCTGTGTCCTGTGTCTACGCACTCCAAGGCATCACCGCCACCCAGGTGAGCCCCGGCGCTACCATGTGCGGTGGAACCGGCGGGTACCGGGTGTGCAGCGCCGGCGCCTGGGGGCCTGCGTTCGCCTGCGGCGAGGCAGGCTGCAATGACGCGGTCTGGACCTCGGGCCAGACCTGCGTCGACGGCGAGGGCTGTACGCCTGACCCCGCACCTCAGACGGACTGCAGCCCCTTCGCCTGTGACGGGGACGGCTGCCTGGACACCTGCGTCATCGACGATCACTGCGCGGACGGGTTCCTTTGCCAGGGTGGGTCGTGCAACCAGGGCAACATCAACACCCCGGGCTCCATCCTGGCGGGCTCCCAGTACTTCGGTCCTTCGCTGAGCGGGTGGGTCCAATGCGCAGGTTGGACCAACACGAACTCCTGGGACATCCTCACCACGAACTGGATCCACTCCTGCGCTGCCTCGAGCGGGCAGCTCCGGTTCCGCCTCCACAACGCGGCTGACTCCGTGGTCCTCGACGAGACCTTCCCCTACTGGTCCATCTCGGAGATGAGCAACAACCTTCCGGGTTGCAACGACAGCGGCTACGGCACCTGCGGGAAGAGCGGCTCCGGCGGGAAGGGGCTCCTGATCTACAAGCCGAACAACGGCAACGGCGGCTGCCACGGGGATGACAACTCGTCCGGCGCCGTGCGGATCGCCAACGGCATCCAGGGCGACGCGACCATGGGAGACAACTACGTCTTCCTGGGCGGGAAGACCCACGACGGCGGCTATCGAAGCCACGACTACGGAGAGACGCCGACGTCGGAGATCCGTTGGCTGAACGGGTCACTCTGGGATGGCTGCAACCACGACGGTCGGGCGACGAATTTTTCGATATCGGTTTACAAGACCCAGTAGGCGTCTCCAGGCTGTCGGCAACGTCTATGGCAACGTCTGACGAACCAACACAGCTCGGGGACTCTCGTCTCTGCACGGGGTCATCCCCCCTCCGTCGCCTGCGGCGACACCTCCCCCAACAA
>CAZNWW010000627.1:0-2960 GCA_964576155.1 uncultured Myxococcales bacterium
CTTGACTCCGAAGAGCTGCCGGTACTCCTTCGCGGCCCAGGAGAGCCCCCAGCCGCGCTGGGCGGCCACGCCCGCAAGCCGGACCCACTCCGCCTCCCTGGCGGGCTCGGGCGTCTCCTCGCCGGCGTAGACGGCCCGCAGGGCGAGGCTGTAGATCTTGATCTCCTTGGGCGGCCCCGGTGCGGCGGCGGCGGCGCTTCTCGCGGCCCGGCTTCCCTGCGTCTCGATGCCGTCTCCGTCGAGGCTGTAGCGCACGTCCGCGCCGGGGAGCCCGTGGAGGTGAGAGGCCCCGGAGAGGTCGATCAGAAGGCCGTCCTTCTTCCCCGGCGCGGGCCGCATGATCCGGCCGACGATCTGAAGGTACTGGCTCGCGTGCCCAACCCCCCGGGCCAGGACGCAGCAGGAGGCGGCGGGGACGTCTACGCCCTCGGTGAGGCAGTAGATATTTACGAGGGCCCGGAGCTTGCCCTGGCGGAAGTCGGCCACGGCCCGCGCTCGCTCCTCGCTCGGCGTCTTGGCCGTGACCTGGGCGGCGGCCACGCCCTCGGCCCGAAGTCGATCGACGACGGAAGCGGGATCCGATCCGGGCGGAACAAAGAAGAGCGCCGGGCGCTCCTCGCCGTGCCTGAGGTAGGAGCCCACCGAGTCCTGGGCGATGCCGTCGGAACCCAGATAGCGATCAGGCCGAAGGGTTCGGCAGGGGACGAGGTGGCCCCCCGCCACCAGCTCGGAATAGCTCGAAGCCACGGCCATCTCTCCAAACACGGAGCCAAGGCCCTTCCCGTCGGCCCGCTGCGGGGTGGCCGTCAGGCCCAGCGACCACGCGGAGGGGTAAGCGGCGGCGACCCCGCCCCACTGCTCGGCCCGATAGTGATGGGCCTCGTCGTAGACGATCAGGGTGGCCGGTGGGCGCTCGTCCCTGGCAAGCAAGGTCTGGACGGTCTCGACCCTCCACGGGCGCGGCTCGGCCCCCCCGTCGCCGCGCCGGACAATCTCGGCAAGCGACCGCGAGGCCTGATCGCGAAGCTCGGCGCGATGGCAGATCCAGAGGACGGCCCCCTCCGGCCTGCGCTCCAGCGTGCGCCGGGCGACCTCGGCGCCCATAACGGTTTTGCCCGAGCCGGTGGGGGCCACGAGGAGGACAGATCGCGAGGAGCGGAAGGCCTGGCGGCAGGCGAGGAGCGCCCGCTCCTGATAGTCCCGGAGCTTCACTCTGCCGGCTCCGGAGCAACCCAGACGCGCATCTTGCGGCCCCGGAAGCGCTGGGTCCTTCGGCTCCACCCGAGCCGCCGCAGGATGGCGCCGAGCCGCCGCATGGCCCGCACGTCCTGCCGAGACACCTCAAGCCCCAGGGCGTGATCGAAGATGTCCGCGCTCCGGGCCACCGTCTTTCCCTCCAGGTGTTCGACGATCGGGGACTCCCAGGCGTCGGGCTCTAAGAAGCTGACGCTCTTCTCCTTTCGCTCCTCTTCGAGGTCTTGAGTCAACCACCACTCGTTCCCACCGCGGTAGTAGTGCGCGGCCTCGGCCCAGAGCTGCGCGCGATTCTCCCGGAGCCACTCGCGATCCACCCGAGAGACCGAGCAGACCCAGAAGCGGCGGGAGCCGGTGGCGTCGGTCAAGATCTCCTGCTCGTTGCTTGTGCCGATCACGACGCACCGCCGCGGGGCCCGCACAATCTCCCGGCCATAGGGCGGGCGGAACTCGTCCACCTGGGACGAGAGGAGCGCCTTGATCTTCTCTCCCCTGGCCCGGCGAAGGCTCGAAAGCTCGGCCAGCTCGTGAACCCAGGGCCTCCGCAGGGCGAGGTAACTGTCCTTGTTGTCCAAGTTGATCTCGGTGTCGCTGAACCACTCCGCGCCGACGAGGTCCCGCATACCCGAGGACTTGCCGATCCCCTGGGGGCCCACAAGGATCAGGCAGGTATCCAGCTTGCACCCTGGGCCGTAGGCCCTGGCGCAGCACCCGATGCCCCAAAAGAGCGAGTAGGCCCGGGACAACACCGAATCATCGGAGCCGAAGCCACGACTCAGGAGATACGCAAGGCGCTCCTCGCCGTCCCACTCCAGCGAGTGCAGCCACTCGGACAAAGGATCGCGGGCGTTGTCGGCGCAGAGCAGGTGGACTTGCTCGCGGACGGTGGTGGTGGACAGCGGGAGGCGATAGAGGGCGTCGATCTTGTTGCTGATCTCGGTGTAGTGTTCGTCCTTCAGCTCTTGATCCATCCAGAAGCGCAGGCCCCGGATCTGGTCTCCCCAGAAGGTCCCGGCGAATCGGGGATCGTTTTGGAGGACTAGCTGGGCGTTGCGGCCGGTGCGCCGAGGCGCCTTGGGGCCGTCCTTGGTGGGCGGGGCCCGGTCGAGAAGGGCCCACGTCGGCTGATGCGGGGTGACCCAGTCGTCTTCGGGGATGTCCGCAAGAGCCGGACGCCCTCGGCTTGCGTTGTCGCGAATCGGCCTAGACCGCGGGGTCTCTGCGCCCCGAAGCATCCCCGATCGGCAGGTCGCCTCCGCCTCCTGGCGGGACAGCCCAGCGCGGAGCGCGGCATCCACCAGGGCCGAGAAGGCCTCCGAGTCGCCGATCTCCCCCCCGGCGACGAGCTGGCCCATGTTCCAGGCCGAGCGGTTGAGGGTGTTATTCCTTCCCCCCTCTGGGGCCGCAGCGACGATCTCCACCTCTTTGCTGAGCGCGGCCTTGCCGTACCCCTCGCCCGAGCCTGGGGCGCCGTAGGACGCCTGCCAGGACTTCGAGCGCTTCTTGCCGGTCGCCTCGGCCTCCTGGGCGGCCCGATCTCGAGGAGAGGTCAGGGCATCGACGAGCCACGCCGGCATCTCTGCCGCCTGCTCTTCTGGCTCGCTCTGCCACGAGTAGGCGCCGCCGCTGGCGTGAGATGAGGGCGGGGCCACGACGTAGCCGCCCGAGGATCGAACGTCGAGGCCGGGCGCGAGCTGGTTGGCGGA
>CAZNWW010000628.1:0-2959 GCA_964576155.1 uncultured Myxococcales bacterium
GGTCCCCCTTCGAGGGCTCAGGGTGGGGACGCTTGACGCCCAGCATCATCTTGGCGGAAGGCCAGGAGAGGCCGCCGATGTCTTCGCAGACCTCGGCACGGCAGAGGCGGTGCATCACGTCGAAGGTCGCGTCCACGTCATAGGTGAGGTAGAAGATCCGACGCTCTATGGGGTGCTTCGGCCAGAGCTGGAAGGCCATGCGCGTAGCGATCCCCGTGGTGCCCGCCCAACCGACGAAGAGGCCGGTCAGATCGGGCAGCGGGACCCGGCCGTAGGGCGGGATCCCTTCCACTGCCCACGCTCCCGTGCGCAGCAGGCCTCCGTCAGCGGTTACCACCTCGAGGCCGGAGATCGACTGGGACTGGTCGCCGTACTTGAGGGAGCGGTTGGTGAGGCCGCCCAGGAGCGCGTTGGCGAAGACCGATGTATCCGGCGGGGCGAGGGAATAGCCAAAGGTCAGCGGGAGCTCACGGTCAATCAAGTGTTGCTTTAGAATTCTCTGTGTAACGCCGGGTTCTATAACGGCATACCAGTCGTCAGCGCTGACCTCGATGACCCGGTTCATGCCGGTCATGTCGAGGACGACTCCGCCCTCGGACGCGAGGGCCAGGCCGCCAACGTTGGTGCCGAAAACCCTTGGCGTGATGGGGACCTTGCGGACCCCGGCCTCCCTCACGATGGCCTGCACCTCCTCGGTGCTGTGGACCATCGCCACGAGGTCCGGTGCGGACGGATCCGCCTCGGTGTAGTCCTCGGAATAGGGAGCCAGCGCGTCCGGCGCATCGATGACGCGGTCCGCGCCCAGGAGGTTCGTCAGGAAGTCTTTCATTGTCTACTTCGAACGGATGAGGGGCAGCATGCCCAGGAGGAAGAACGGGTTCCCGCCGATGCGCACCCTGGCCGTGAGCACCGGGCCGAAGAGGCGGCCGTTCACGACGCCCAGCAGGTCTGTCATTCCGCCGCCGACACGGGCCTTGTACCGTTCGCCCTCGACGGGCATCCGGATCCGCAAGCAGTCGGGCGTGAAGTCCAGGACTACGGCCATGTCACCCGCCTGGACCCGCACCGCGCCGCGGATCCCGTCCGCCTTTTTCCGGATCGGGGGTTTGGCGAGGTTCTCCTCGAGTAGGCCCCGCATCATCAGGCCGATGAGGTTCATGTGCTCGGGGTCGTCCACGACGACGGGGTACGGGGTGTCGGACATTCCGCCTCCGGGGGTTTACAGGACCGGCCAGACGTAGGTTTCAGCGTACCAGCATGCATAGAGGAACTGCAGGTTGCATCCGCTGCAGAAGTACTCGGGATCCGCGGGCACCGCGATGTGGTCGTCCATCCAGTGATGGAGGATCCGGCCGTCCTGCCAGAGGTAGCCCTCGATGAAGGTGGCGAGCTCGACGATTTCGTCCCTGTAGACGTCGTCGCCGGTGATCTCCCAGAGCAGGGCCAGGGCCATGATGGTGTAGTTCTGGCTGGAAAGGGTGGAGTAGACGTCGGTCTCTGCACCCATGTAGATGGCGCTGTAGGGGCTGTAGTAGCAGCCCAGGTCCGGGGACTTGAGCACCTGGATCCCCTGGTAGGCAGCGACGGCCCGATCCCGATAGGCCTCGTCGCCCGTGAGCCGGTACGCGGTGGCGTTAGCCATGATGGACACCACGTTGGGGTAGAGGTAGCGCTTCTCCACGCCGGGACTGAAGAGGTACGCGTCCCCGGCCCAGGCCTTGTCATCCACCACCGCCATGATCTCCCGGCCCGTGGTCAGGCGGTCCTCGCTGAGAGGGGTGTCCAGGAGATCCGCGTAGCGGAGATTGAGCAGCGCAATCGTCGCGGTGATAGCGGTGGGCCCGTAAGTGTCCAATGCGTAGGTCTCCACGTCGACGTCCAGGTACGTACCCAGGCCCTCCACGGACATGTTCACCAGGTCCAGCGCAGCGTCGAGGTCCTCGAGGCCCTCCGTATCCGAGGTGGCTGCGATGACCTCGATGGCGCCGAGCGCGGCCATGAGGACTTCGTCGAGCTCGTCCATGAAGTAGCCGAGGTCTCCCACGGCCTCGCGCAGCACGGCGAGGTTACGTTCGTGCGCCTCGAAGGCCGTCGTCAGGTAGTTCTCCCGATTCTCCGCGCTGCCCGCCTGGACCAGGAACGCCGGCCCCCAGAAGGCTGCGTCGCCGAAGTCCTCCAGCCAGTCGCCGTCCAGGTAGTCGTGGCCCAGCGCGTGGACGCGGACCTGCTCGTAGAAACCCTGGAAGGGGAGGCCGCTCGGCGCGAGGGCATCGGGGCTGGTGTCTGGAAGGGGGGCTGTGTCCGCGGGAGGAGAAGAGGCGTTGTCGGAGTCGCAGGCGGACGACAGCAGGAGAATGGTAGCCAAGAGCGCGAGTTGTCGCAGCATGGTGCCACCTTCCGTGGGTGCGGTTTCGCAGGATGACAGCTTACACGATGTCAGGGGGGGAGACGATTGGTGATTGATGATTGGTGATTGGTGATTGATGATTGATCCGGTTGGTGATGGTTTGGAGGTGTCCCATGGCGCGCTGGGTGTCGCTGTCGATAGCTGCTTTTTTGTGCCTCTGGGGCGGATCCCTTCACGCATCGGGCCCAGGCACCCACGTCCTCGAGGCGAACGCGGTCCTCGACAGCCTGGTGGACGAGGATCCTGAGTGGGCCGCGCTGGCGGACTTACCTCGCGCCCGGGCCTACCTGGGCTTCGGCGCCATGTCACCGGATTTCCGCGCGGCGTGCGAGGAGATCGACTTCGGTCACCAGAAGTCCCTGAGCTACCATCTCATGGACCTGGCCGCGGACGAGAAGCCCGAGTTCCGTCTCTTCGCGCTCGGGCACATGTGCCATCAGGGCTCGGACAATGCGATGGAGGGGCTCATGGTGGCCGCGTTCTTCTCCTCCGCACCCGCCGGGGTGTTCAGCCTCTTCGGCGAGTACTTCGACGGGCGGGGGGACAGCGAGG